>JANOJW010000131.1:0-1762 GCA_031418955.1 Hyphomicrobiales bacterium
TCTCGGTGTCGCGGCGGTCATCCGAAGCCATTGAGACAGCTGAACCATGGGTCCTCGGGACAAGCCCGAGGATGACACCAGTTAGGTCGTCGTCCGACCGCTCCGGGTCAAAAGCGAACGGAGTCTCGAACGCACCCTCACACCACGCCCTTGTCCTTCAACGTGCGGATCTCGGCATCTGTCAGCCCCAGCAACCCCTTGTACAGTTCGTCGGTGTGGGCGTTCATCGGGGGGCCGAGCCACTCGACCTTGCCCGGCGTGTCGGACAGGCGCGGCACCACGTTCGGCATGGCTATCTCGCCGACGCGCGGGTCCTTCATGCGCAGGATGTTTTCGCGCGCGGCATAGTGCGGATCCTTGAAGATGTCGGAGATCGAGTACACGGGCCCGCATGGCACCTGGAACTTGTCGCATTCCTTGATGCAGTCCTCGAGCGTGAACTTCTTGGTCCACTGCTCGACCCAGGCGTCGACGTCCTTGCGCTCGCGGTCGCGGTCGACGATCTTCTCCCACTTGCCGCCGGGAGCTGCCAACTCGGGCTGACCTTGCGCCTCGGCAAGCCGCGCGTAAATCTTGTCCGAGGTGCAGGCGATGGCGATCCACTTGCCGTCCTTGGTGGGATAGTGGCTGTGCGGGCAGACATTGACGGTGCCCGGCCCCATGCGCTCGCGCTGATAGCCATTGTAGTTGTAGGCCGCCGCCAGCTCGTCGAGGATGCGGAAGATCGGCTCGTAGAGGCCGATGTCGATGTACTGGCCGCGTCCGGTCATGTCGCGGGCGCGCAATGCAAACATCACGCCGAGTGCGCCGTAGAGGCCGGCCATGTAGTCGGGAATGGTCGCGGAACCGGGTGTCGTGGGCGGCAACTCGGGGAAACCCGCCAGATACGACAGCCCGCCGAACGCATTGCCGATGCGGCCAAAGCCCGGGCGCGGCGAGTACGGTCCCGTCTGGCCGAAGCCCGAGATGCGCACCATGATCAACTTGCCGTTCTCCTCCTTCAGCGTGTCCCAGCCGAGGCCCCACTTCTCGAGCGTGCCGGGCTGAAAGTTCTCGACCAGCACGTCGGCCTTGCGGATCATGCGCTTCAGCAGCTCGGCGCCCTCCGGCTTGCGCAGATCGAGCGTCGCCACCTTCTTGTTGCGCGTCTCCTGCATCCAGGGCAGCGAGTCACCCGACGGCGTCATGGTGCCGAACTTGCGCAGCGCGTCGCCGACGACCGGCAGCTCCAGCTTCCACACCTCGGCGCCGAACTCGGCCAGCTGCGTCGAGCAGAAGGGACCGGCGAGGAAGCTCGAGACATCGATGATGCGGATGCCCTGCATCGGCTTCACGGTGGGATGTGGCGAGGGGGCGGCGTTGTCGATCATGGCAGGCTCCGGCTTGTGCGAGGGAGGTTGCGGGGAGCAGTACAGTCTGCCCGGTGCATAGCCAATTGCGCCAGCTCTGCTTTTTTGGGCGGCCGGACCGCGCAGAGCGATCGCGATGAGGCAGACCCTCGGGGAGACCCTTGGGCATTCAGTGATCCCTGAATGCCCCTCAACGATTGCCCGGTTGCGCCGGCGCAGCGATAGCGTTAAGTCTCTGCCGCTTCCGCCGTAAGGCCAATCACCCTCAAAGCGAACGATGCGTCACACGCTGCCGTAGCTCAGTGGTAGAGCACTCCCTTGGTAAGGGAGAGGTCGTGGGTTCGATTCCCCCTGGCAGCACCAGTTCTCCAAGCAAAATCAGCACTTAGTTTTTGTGGCGTTGCAGCATCCGC
>JANOJW010000132.1:0-10226 GCA_031418955.1 Hyphomicrobiales bacterium
GGATGTCGATGCCTCCAAAGCGTGCCACCACGGCGTCCGTCATCTTCTGGATGTCGGCGGGTTTGGCTAAGTCGCAGGCGAAGGTGGCGGTCTCGACGCCGTAGGTCTGCTTCATCTCGGCGGCGACCTCGTTGGCTTGGGCACCCGAGCGCGCGTAGACGATGGCGAGCTTGGCGCCCTCCTTCGCCAGCGCGTGACAGATGCGCTGGCCGAGGCCGCCGTTGCCGCCAGTGACGATGGCGACCTTGCCCTTGAGGTCCATGGGGTGCTCCTGGCCGTGCGAACCATTGTTGTCTGGAATTGTGCCGGCGACATTGGTCCATGTCGCTGAACGTTGCAACGCGACAGATGCCGTTCGGTCCATCACGTCGGGACGACTGTCGCGCGTTTCCTCGCCCTGCGCCCGCGTCAGAGGCTCGCGTCCCCTACTGCACCGTGCCCGCCGCGACGTCGTCCAGGAACCGCCGCACCGCATCGATGGCGCCATGGGCGTAGAGGTCGGTGTGGCCGGCCTCCGGCAAGCCGACGTGGCGCTTGGGGGCTGGTGCCGCCTCAAACAGCCGGCGGCCGAGGTGGTGGCCGACCATGCGGTCGCGCTCGCCGTGGATGACGAGCAACGGCCGGCGCAGGCCGCCGATAACGTCGAGGGTGTCGAAGCGGTCGCGCATCATCAGGCCGACGGGCAAAAATGGCGCGAACTGCCGCCAGGCGTCGACCATCGACGTGAACGGCGCTTCCAAGATGAGGGCGCGAGCCTCCTGCGTGAGTGCGACCACGGTCGCGATGTTGGTGCCAAGCGACTCCCCGTAGATTACGATGTCGCCCGCCTCGATGCCCTCGGCTCGCAGCGTCGCGTAGGCGAGCCGCGCGTCGGCGACAGCGTTGGCCTCGGTCGGCTCGCCGGTGCTGCCCGAAAAGCCGCGCCAGGCCAGCATGAAGACGCCCCAGCCCTGCGCTCCGAACTGCCGCATCCGCTCTGCCCGGTAGCCGAGCGTGTCGCCATTGCCCTGGAAATAGAGGATCGTCGGCCGGCCGGTTGCCGCCGCGCGCCGCCAGACCACCAGCCGCTCACCGTCCGCAGTTGCGAGCGTCTGATGCTCGACCTCGGTTAAACTGAACTCGGCGGGCGTTACTGGATGCGGGTTGGTCCGGAACGTGATCCTCCGCTCAAAGATCGCCGCATAGCCGCAGAGCAGCGCGTAGGCGACCGCCAGCGCGCCGAGGACGCGCAGAACCAACCCGCGCCGCATGTGCGAACGCTGGTGCAGCGCCTTGGGATCGGTGTTCAGCAATCGAGCGGGCATGCCGGTTTCGCCAGTCGGACGTGACAGCTTTAGACTACGACAGCATGGCGACGGAAATCCGACACGGTTATCGTTACGTTCAATCACGTACGGGAGGAGACGACCCAGCAAAGGAGACTTCAATGCGTGTGAAACTCGGGCTGGCGGGCACCGCCCTCGGCCTCGCCGTCGCTTTCGCCGCCCCGACGGCCGGCGCAGCGCCAGTCGCAGGCCTCGACGCTCTCAAAGGCGAGGCGCAAGCTGCCTCGCCCGTCGACAAGATCTACTGGACCTGGAGCTGCTCCTATCATCGCGGCTACCGCCACTGCGGCCGCCGCTGGGTGGAGCCGCTCTACTTCGGTCCGCGCTTCTACTTCCACAGCGGCCCGCGCTATCGCCACTATGGTCACCGTCACTACGGCCGCCGCCGGTAACGCTCGAACCTCAGGCGGCGGACCCGAGCACCAGGTCCGCCGCCTTCTCGCCGATCATGATGCACGGCGCATTGGTGTTGCCCGACGTCAGTGTCGGCATGATCGAGGCGTCCGCCACGCGCAGACCCTCGAGGCCGCGCACGCGTAGCTGGTCGTCCACGACGGCCAGCCGGTCGGTATCGGGTCCCATACGGCACGTCCCGACCGGGTGATAGGTCGTCTCGGCGACGGCCTTTACCCAGCCGACGATCTCGTCGTCGCTCTGGCGGGCGGTGCCCGGCGCGATCTCGGCAGGCAGCAGCGGCGCCATGGCGGGTGCGGTCATGATGCGGCGGGCGATGCGGATGGCGCGCACCGTCAGCTCTGCGTCGATGGGGGCCGACAGGAAGTTGAAGTTGATGGCCGGCGCCTTGCCTGGATCGGCCGCCGTGATGTGTACCGAGCCGCGGCTCTCGGGCCGCATCGGATGTGCATAGCAGGTCATGCCGGACTGCGCCGAGATCCTCGGCCCCTTCGGCGTCGGCTCGGTCAGCATCGGCACCCAGCCCAGCAGCAGATCGGGCGCCTCCAGCCCCTCGCGCGATTTAACGAACGCCCGCAGGGGTGCAGCCACATTACTCAGCAGGCTTGGTTTGCCAATGGCCCAGCGCAGCGCCTGATCGACGAGGCCGAGCCCGCGACCGCGATCGTTGAACGTGACGCCCCGGGCGCCGATCGACCAGCGCGTGCGCGGCGCGTAGTGGTCGCGCAGGTTCTCGCCGACGCCAGCCAGCGCGTGGCGCACCGCGATGCCGAGGGATGCCAGCCGCTCTGGCTGCCCGATGCCGGAGAGCTCCAAGAGCTGCGGCGAGTTGATCGCGCCGGCGCACACCACCACGTCGCGCGCGCACCGGGCCTCGAATGATCGTCCGTTCGCCGACCAGCGCACCCCGACACAGCGCCGGCCATCGAGGATCAGGCTTTGCGTCAGCGCATCGGTCTCGATGACGAGGTTCCGGCGATGACGGATCGGGTCGAGGTAACAGGCCGCCGTGCTCATGCGCCAGCCGCGCGAGATGGTCGCCTGGCTCATGGCGATGCCGTCCTGCTGGGCGCCGTTATAGTCCCGATTGTGTCGGATGCCGACCTGTCCAGCCGCCGCGATGATCGCCGTGAGCAGGGGACCGCGGGGCTCGGGATTGGTCACGCGCAGCGGCCCGTCGCGCCCGCGCAGTTGGTTATCGCCGTCGCCCGCGTAACTCTCCATGCGCTTGAAGTAGGGAAGCACGTCCGCGTAGCTCCAGCCGCGGTTGCCCATCTGCGCCCAGGTATCGAAGTCCTGCGCCTGCCCGCGCACGAACGCGAGGCCGTTGATCGCGCTCGAGCCGCCGAGGAGTTTTCCGCGTGGAACGGGAAGCCTGCGCCCGTTGGTGCTGGGCTCGGGCTCCGCCACATAGAGCCAGTTGGCTTCGCGGTTGTTGATCAGCTTTGCATAGCCGACGGGCAGGTTCGCCCAGCGATGCGTGGCTGGCCCCGCCTCGAGCAGCAGCACGCGATGGCGCGGATCAGCCGACAGGCGGTGGGCGACGGCTGCACCCGCCGAGCCGGCGCCTACCACGATGAAGTCGAAAAGTTCGGTCGCCGTATGCTCCACGAGATGCCTCACCGGCCCTGGAATTTCGGCTTGCGCTTTTCCATGAAGGCACGGCGGCCCTCGATGTAGTCCTGGCTGGCGAAGCATTCAGCTACCGCCTGGTCGATCGCCGCGAGATCGCGCTTTGACTCATCGCGGGCGGCCGCGTTCGCCGCCATCTTGGCCGCCTTCACCGTGAGCGGCGCGTTCTCGACGATGCGCTGGGCGTAGGTGCGTGTGAACGCCTCGACCTCGCCCGGCGGCACCACGCGATTGACGAGGCCCATGATGCGTGCGTCGTCCGCCGTGAACCGGCCGGCCGTGAAGAAAATTTCTTTGGCGTAGGAGGGGCCGACCACGTCGACGAGACGCTTCAAGCCTGAATAGCGATAGCCGAGACCCAGGCGCGCGGCCGGCACCGCAAAGTAGCTGTCCGCGCCGCAGATCCGGATGTCGGCGTTGAGCGACAGTGCCACGCCGCCGCCGACACACAAGCCCCGGATCATCGCGATCACCGGTTTCGTCGCGCCCGAGATTACCTCGGAGGCATGATCGCCAGCGGCGTTGTAGATCTTCACGGCGTCCTCGCTGCCGCGCTTCTCCTCGAACTCGGAGATATCGGCGCCCGACACGAACGCCTTCTCGCCAGCGCCCGTCATGATGATGACACGCACCGCGGGGTCCGCCTCGAAGTCGGCGACGATCTTCGGAATGGCGAGCCACATCGAGTAGGACACGGCGTTGTGCTTCTCGGGCTGGTTGAAGATCATCCAGCCGATGCCGTCGTCCTTCCTGGCGATCATCTTGGTGGTGCCGAGGTCCATGGTCGCTCCCGCGCGATTTGCTGCCGACGATGGGAGAGCCTAGTGCCGGACGGCTGGAGAAGCGAGAGGTGTCAGGCGCTGGGTGGGTCGCGTGGAATGCACACCGGCCGCTGTAGTTCCTCCTACAGTCGTGTGCCGATGCGAGCAACATCCGGCGACAAGTAGATGAACGATCCGCGCCCGAGCAGCGCGTCGGCTGGAACCGGGCCGAGCCCGCCCTGGTCGACGCTCATGCGACTGTCGACCGAGTTGTCGCGATTGTCGCCCATCAGGAAGTAATGGCCAGGTGCGAGCAGCACGCCGGGCGTGGTGCGGAACCGGCTTCCCGGATGGCTGTGCTGCATCGCCCGCCAGCCGTCGCCGAGCCGCTCCTCTGTCCGCTGCGGTCCGCCAGGCGCTGCTTGCGCCGCGCGCGTCTCGACGGGACGCCCATCGACGTGCACGATGCCGTCCTTCAGCGCGATGCGTTCGCCGGGCAGGCCGATGATGCGCGCGATGAACACGTTGCCCGACGCATGGCGCACGATCGCCACGTCGCCGAGGCGCGGTGTACCGCGTCGATAGGCGTTCATATCGGCGACAAATCGATCGCCGGGAACGAGGTTCGGCTCCATCGATCCCGACGGGACTATGAAGGTCTTGGCCGTGCGCTGCAGGCCGAGCGCGGGGATCTGGGTTAGAAACGAAAACCCGATCCAGACGATCACCGGCAGCACATAGATTGCCACGCGGTTGAACCAGCGCGGGACGAAGCCGTGCGAGCGCCGCGCGAGGAAGATTGTGTCGATCACCATCGCGAGCAGAACGGCGAACGCCAGCATCAGATACGTCGCAAACCCGAGCGGCGAGGCGAGCCAGCCGCCAAGTCCATGAAAGCCAACCGCGATGCTCGCGAGCGTCCAGCCGATCAGCGCCAGCGCGCGTTTCGGCCGGCCGAGATAGAGATAACCCGCGCCCATGCCAAAGAGGCTCAGCAGCAGCGCGACGATGGCGCTGCGGCGGCGTGGTGGCGCTGCTGGAGCGGCGGTCGTGTGTGTCATCGGACTCGAATCTCCCGCCGAAATGATACGCGTCTGATCATCCGACGTCGCCATCGAAACCGCCACGAAAAGACCCATCGGCTGCCGCAAAATGGCCGATATGCCCGATCCATGTGAAACCACGCAACGCTGTGGCACTGGGGAGTGGGCGTCGCGTTGGTCGCATCATTGCGGCTGGGGGATACTGGGATCGTCACGTGTCGTGCCTCGTCGCCGAGGCGTCGGCCCCTGTCGTTTCGGCGTTCCTGCCAGCCGGGTCGGACCGGATCATCCGGCCGGCACAACCGACAGGACACGCCATGCAACGCTCCCTCTCTCGTCTCGCGACGGCCGCTTTCGTCGCAACCGTCGTCGGCTTGCCCTTGGCCGTCGCGCAATCGCCGGCGCCAGCGCCTCAGCGCGCTGCCGCGGCCAAGACGCCAGCGAAGCCCACGGCCGTGGTCGTGCACAGGCTCGCCATTCAGGTCAACGAGAACAGGCCTGAGTCGATGAACCTCGCGCTCAACAACGCGAAGAACGTGCTCGATCACTACAAAGCGAAAGGTGAGAAGGCCGAGATCGAGATTGTCACGTACGGCCCTGGCCTCCACATGCTGCGCGACGACACGAGCCCGGTGAAGGTGCGCATCGCCGAAATGTCGCTTGCCGAGCCGACGCTGAAGTTCATCGCGTGTGCGAACACGCATGCCAATCAGTCGAAGGCCGAGCAGAAGCCCGTGACGCTGGTTTCCGAGGCGCAGATGGCGCCGTCCGGCGTCGTGCGACTGATGGAGCTGCAGCGGCAGGGCTACGCCTACGTGCGGCCCTGACGGCCAGGTGTCGGGTTTTCGTGCCGGCTGGTCTGCGGGGACCGCCGGATCTCCTCGTTGCCGTCATACAACCGGAGTGCGCCATGGCGCCGATCTCTCTGCGCTGCCTGCTGGCAGGGCTCGCCCTTCTCATGTTCGCCGTCCCCTCCAACGCGCAGCTGTTTGATCCACCGAAGCCTCGGCCGGTCGAGACGCAAGCGCAGGTCCAGGCCCAGCAGAGGCCGGCCGTGAAGCCCGCGCCGTCGAAGCTGCCGGTCTCGCGGTCCGTTGCCTCCGAGGCCAAGCGCAAGGAGGCGATCAACCAGTGGACGGTCGGTCTCGCCGCCGGCCGCACGGAAGGCGCGCCGCTGCAGTTCGCGGCCGAGCTTGCCCGTGTGCTCGACGATGCCGACAACATGCGCGTCTTGCCGATCGTGACGCGCGGCATCTTCGACAACATCTTCGATCTGCTCTACCTGCGCGGGGTCGATGCCGCGATCGTCTATGGCGACGTGCTCGAGCATTTCAAGAAGAACCCTGAAATCACGGGCATCTCCAAGCGCATCAATTTCCTGGTCAACCTGTTCCCGTCGGAGCTGCACGTGTTCGTGCGGCCCGAGATCACCTCGCTCGCCGATCTCGCGGGGAAGCCCGTCAACTTCAATACGGAGGGCACGGCTGCGGCCTATAGCGGCCCGATCATCTTCGAGCGGCTCGGCATCAAGGTCGACGCCAAGTTCGTGCCCCACAACGTCGCCATGGAGGAGATGAAGAAGGGCCCGGCCTACGCGGCAACCGTGTGGGTGTCCTCGAAACCGCTGGCGCCGTTCCTCAAGGGCAAGTGGCCCGAGGGCTTCAAGTTCCTGCCCGTCGAGCACACCGACAAGCTCGACTACTACATGCCGAGCTATCTGGAGGCAGCCGACTATCCAGCGCTGATCCCCGCCGGCCAGCGCATCGCGACGATCTCGGTGCCAGCCGTGCTCGCCGTGTACGACTGGCCCGCCGGAACCGAACGTCACGCACGCATGCTGCGCTTTGTCGACTACCTGTTCCAGCGTTTCGAGAAGCTGCAGACCGAGCCCGGCTATCACCCCAAGTGGAAGGACGTGAACCTTGCCGCCGGCGTGCCGGGCTGGCAGCGCTTCAAACCATTGCAGGATCGGCTCGACAAGGTCACCGCCGCGCAGGCGAGCCAGTCAGCGGTGCGTCCGCGCACGGCTGACATCGATACGGCACTCGCTCGCCGGCAGGCCGAGCGCGCGGCACCCAATGACGCCGCCGAGCAGGAACGGCTGTTCAAGCAGTTCCTCGACTGGTCCAAACAGCAGAAGAAGCCTTGAGGCCGCAGTGCAGGGCAGGCCATGGGGCGACGACGACATGAAACGTGTGATCAGAAAAACTCCAACAGCCGCCGGCTGCACCCTTGTGGCGATCCTGCTCCTGGCAACGGACCCACAGGCGCAGCAACCAGCGAGAGAGGGCGCACGCACGTCGCTACATAACGTCCAGGTGCCACCTGGTCCTGCGGGGGAGGCGAAGATCGACGTGGCGGCCGTGATCTTGGCGGCGCCGGCCACAGAGGTAGCCTTACCGATTATCGTTGGACCGCCTTCGGCGATCCCGCCGCAGAGCTTCGTGCGCATTCGCGGATTGCCGCCGACCGCCGCTCTCTCCGATGGGCATGCGATCCAGCCGGGCGCCTGGGCCGTCCCGCTTGCGGCGCTGGCGAACCTGCGCATGATCCTCCCAGCGGGGCTCTCGGGGAAGCGAGAGGTGACCATCAGTCTCGTCACCAGCGATGGGGCGACGATCGCGGAAGCGAAGGCCGCGCTGGTGGTCGCGGCGGCCGGCCTCATCACACCCGAGGTGAAGCCGCCGACGCCCAAGGCCGCGACAGCACTGCCGCCGTTGATTGCGGCTCCCGTGCCGGGCCTACCACCGGTTCAGGTCGTGCCCGCGTCGCCACCTGCGCCCACGTCGACGACCGCGCCCGCTCAGCCACCTGCCCCGAAAACGCCGGCTGTTGCGGCCTTGCCGCCAACGCCCGAGCTTCCGGCCGCGCTGGCAAAACCCAAGGCGCCGCCACCCCTGGCGCCGGAGGCACGGCGGCGCGCGGCTCAGTATCTCGACCGCGCGACGGTCCTGCTCAAGGATGGCGACATCGCGTCGGCGCGGCTATTCCTGCAGAGGGCGGCCGACGAGGGCCTCGCCGAAGCCGCGCTGGTCATGGGCGGCACGTTCGATGGGGCCGAACTTGCCCTGCTCAAGGCGCACGGTATCCGGCCCGATCCGGCCGAAGCGCGGCGCTGGTACGAGCGGGCGGCGGAACTTGGCAGCGGGGAAGCCCAGGACCGATTGCAGCGGCTGGGGGCCCGTTGACAGGTTTGCGGGCCCCGCGCACAACGCGGAGAACCAGCGAACCCAACCGACGAGGCCACCGATGAGCACCGCCCAACTGCAGCGCACGATCGACGCCGCCTGGGACGCCCGCGACAAGGTCAATGCGCAGACCAAAGGCGAGGTGCGCGACGCGGTGGTGACCGCGCTCGACATGCTCGACAAGGGCACGGCTCGGACTGCCGAGAAAAAGGGTGAGGAGTGGGTCGTCAACCAGTGGCTGAAGAAGGCCGTGCTGCTGTCGTTCCGCCTGAATGACATGGAGATGATCTCGGGCGCGCCGGGCGGCGCCTCGTGGTGGGACAAGGTGCCGTCGAAGTTCTTGGGAATGGGGCCCGACGACTTCAAGAAGGCCGCCTTCCGCGCGGTGCCCGGCGCCATCGTGCGCCGCGGCGCCTACATCGCGCCGTCGGTCGTGCTGATGCCGTCTTTTGTGAACCTCGGCGCTTATGTCGGCGAACGCACCATGGTCGACACCTGGGCGACCGTCGGCTCCTGCGCGCAGATCGGCCGGGACTGCCACTTGTCGGGCGGCGTCGGCATCGGCGGCGTGTTGGAGCCGTTGCAAGCCAACCCGGTGATCATCGAGGACAACTGCTTCGTCGGCGCCCGCTCGGAAGTCGTGGAGGGCGTGATCGTCGGCGAGGGCTCGGTGCTGTCGATGGGCGTGTTCCTATCGGCGACGACCAAGATCGTCGACCGCTCCAACGGCCGCATCCATGTGGGCCGGGTGCCGCCCTACTCGGTGGTGGTGCCTGGTTCGTTGCCGGGTCTGCCGCTGCCCAACGGCATGCAGGGCCCGGGCCTCTACTGCGCCGTGATCGTCAAGACCGTCGACGCGCAGACCCGCTCCAAGACGAGCATCAACGACCTGCTGCGGGATTGAGGGCGGTCGCCGCGCGGCCATCAGCGTGATAGCCTGTCGCCATGAACATCCATTCCAAGTTCGGATCAGGCCGCCAACCCACCGAGCCGGAGCGTCGCCGCTTCACGGTCGACGACGTTCGGGCCATGGTGCGGGCTGGGATCATTGCGGAGGGCGAGAACGTCGAGCTGATCGACGGGGAGATCATCACGATGGCCGCGAAATCCCCGCGTCACGACGACATGAAGGCGGCTGTAGCTGATTTCTTTTCGGATAGTCGAGGCCGCGCATTCAGGGTCGCTCAGGAGTTCGCGCTTCGCCTAGCGGACCACTGGGAGCCAGAGCCGGATATCGCTCTGATCCCATTCGACATGCGGCCATCGCAAGCCCGTGGTCCCGATGCACTGCTCGTCGTCGAGGTGGCAGTCTCGAGTTTGTCGATCGACCTCGATGTCAAGGCGGCAGGATATGCAGCCTACGGCGTGCGTGAGTACTGGGTGATCGATGCCAAGCGGCTTGTGACGCATGTGCATCGTGAGCCCGGCCCCGACGGGTATGCCTCGGTGATCGAGGTCGCGGCGGATGTCGAGATCGAGCCGATGCTGATCCGTGGCCTGCGCCTGCGGCTCTCCGAGTTCGGTTTCGACCTGCTCGAGGGCGACGAGGCCTAGCGGGGCTCGCCGCGCAGGATGCGCCAATCGCCGCCCGGATCGTCGGCGCCGGTGGCCACCGCGCGTGCGAGGCCGTCAACCACACGGGCGGCGATCGGCACGCGGAAGTGCAGTGCGTCCCAGTAGTGGCTGTCCTCGCGCGTGATCGGAGAGGCAATGCGGAAATCGATCACCCGGTTGTCGTGGCGCGCTGCGATTGCCGCCAGCGACTGCTTGCAGGCGAGCGAGCGAGCACCCCACTCAAGAGAGCCTTGCATGCCGGCGACATGCACAGGCGTGATGAGCAACACGATGCGCTCGAAGCGGCGC
>JANOJW010000133.1:0-2506 GCA_031418955.1 Hyphomicrobiales bacterium
CACCAGATCCCCCTCCCCGTCCACCACCGCAACGTCCTCACCCACCGGAACTAACAGCCCGGTCAGCACCCCCTCCTCGTCGAAATAGTTGAAGGGCGGGTAATCGCTGTCGGT
This sequence comes from Hyphomicrobiales bacterium, assembly GCA_031418955.1. Lineage (GTDB taxonomy): Bacteria > Pseudomonadota > Alphaproteobacteria > Rhizobiales > Hyphomicrobiaceae. The sequence continues at coordinate 115 of JANOJW010000133.1, forward strand.
CAGGAAGCGGATGGCGACGCGCTTGGGCAGATCCTGTTGCTCGGCCTGGGGCGAGGCCTGTGCGGCGCCTTGCGCGTGCGCGGCACCCGGCAGTCCGAGGATTGCCATTAGGCTTGCGGCGAGCATTAGGCGGCGTAAGATCACCAGCGATGGTCCTCGTGTCGTCTGAAGTCTTTCGGCGCGAAGGCCGAGTGAGCTTTGCGCAAACAGGCAGTCCCCATGTCGATGCGGCAGCATCAGGGCGGAGTTACGACCGGCCTCGTGCCCTCGGCGCGGAGCGACGATAGGACTGCGAATCCGGTTGACAGTCTAACCGACACGGAGGGATCGCAACAGGCGGCAGCGATCACCCTTTCTGCGACGGGCGGAACCGATGCCGCCAACGACCCCCGCCTCGAAGCCGCAGCGCTCGGATTGTGGCGCGCGGCCCCTCTGTTCTCGGCGCGCGACGGCATCGCTCGAGGCCAAGTCGTGGCGCTCTCGCTGCTGGCTGGGACATTTCTGGGGCTCGCTGTTGCGCTCCCGGAGGTGACGCTGTTCCTGCTATCGCTGCTCATTGCCGCGCCGATCCTTTGCATGGTGGTATTGCGCACGGCGGCAATTCTCGAACTGGCGCGACCGGTGCCCGCACCGCCGCCGCGCCTCGGTGACGGCAGCCTCCCCGTCTACAGCATCCTGGTGCCGCTGCTGCATGAGGCGGCCGTTGTTCCGCGCCTCCTGAAAGCGTTGGGCACGCTTGATTATCCAGTCGACAAGCTCGACATTCAGCTCGTCGTCGAGAGTAGTGATCCCGAGACGCAGGGTGCCATCGCGTCGGTTCGCCTGCCGCCGCACTTCCGCGTCGTGGTGGTGCCGGAGGGCGCGCCCCGAACCAAGCCGAAAGCCTTGAACTACGCGCTTCCCGGCGCGCGCGGCGATCTTCTCGTCATTTACGACGCGGAGGACGCTCCGGAGCCCGATCAGCTTCGGCGCGCTGCGGAACGCTTCGCCGTGGCTACACCCGATCTGGTCTGCCTGCAGGCGCGCCTCGCCATCGAGCGGTGCGCCTGTCCGCTCGAGCGCCAGTTCGCGATTGAATACACGGCGCTGTTCGACGCCCTGCTGCCGGCGCTCGAGCGGTTCGGCTTGCCAGTCCCCCTTGGCGGCACGTCCAACCACTTTCGCATCGAGACGCTGCGCGCCGTCGGCGCCTGGGACCCCTACAACGTCACCGAGGACGCTGATCTCGGCATCCGTTTTGCTCGGTTCGGCCTGCGCGTCGGCACGCTTGCCTCGACCACCTGGGAGCTAGCGCCCGACACCTACGTCAACTGGCGCAACCAGCGCACCCGCTGGCTGAAGGGCTGGATGCAGACCTATCTGGTGCACACCCGCAGGCCCCGTCGCGTTGTCAACGAGCTCGGGGGCCAGCGGTTCATCGGTCTCATCGTGCTGATGGGCGGCATTCTGCTGTCGGTGCTCGCCTATCCCGTAGGGCTGGCGCTGCTGGCCTCAGCCCTCGCAAGCGGGCGCTTCCTTGCAACGCCGGAGACCGGGCTCGAAGCCTGGCTTTGGTGGGCCTCGCTCGCCAACCTCGGCCTGGGCTTCGCCTCGTCGATGCTGCTGGCCGCCATCGCGCTCCATCGCCGCCGCCGGTCTGAACTGTTGGCGAGCGTGCCCTGGATGCCGATCTACTGGATGGCGATCTCGCTGGCCGGTTATCGCGCTCTCCGTCAGCTCGCAAGTGATCCGTTCCGCTGGGAAAAGACAGACCACGGTGAACCCTGAGCGCCCGGCGCACATGGAAAGGGCCCACCAGTGTGATGGGCCCTTCAAATACAGTGCGACAGATCGGATCAGCCCCTGAGGCGGGTCCGCACGATGCGCGGGAAATCTTCGCCTATCGGCTCTGCGGCGACAGGTTGAGGCGCCGGCGCACGCGGGGCCTGCCGTTGCTCGGCGACGTGCTGGCGGCCTTCCTCCAGCGACCAGTAGCCTTGACGCGGATCTGGGCGTTGATCGGCCTGCGGCGCGATCGGAGCCGCGGGCCGGCTTGTGACCTGCTGGACAGGCGCCGACGGAGCCGGCTGGTAGGCTTGGCGCTGGATCGGCGCCATCGCGTTGGGCTGCGCCTGTGCCGTTCCAGCGAACCATGCCTCGATCAGATCGAGCTCGTCGGCCGACAGGTTGAGACCCTGGCTGCGGCACCGCGCGACCACGAAGTTGCGGAAGCGGCCAGCGAACAGGTTCGCTGTCGCACCCTGCTCGAACCAGGGATCGGCCTCGCTCACGACCTCCAGCACGAAGCGCACGTCGTCGCGGCGGACGTCGAGGCCACGCTCCTGCGCCCGCTGGGCGATGTTGACCAGCGTCTGCGTACCGATCAGACCGTTGTCGGTGACCTCCTGGGCCA
>JANOJW010000134.1:0-5160 GCA_031418955.1 Hyphomicrobiales bacterium
GTGAAACTCAGGGTGGAGTTGCACGGCGACGAGCCGGCCCGCGGCTACATGTGCGAGAACTACGGCGGCGCCTTCACGCTGCCCGAGCGCGGGCCGATCGGCGCCAATTGCCTCGCCAACGCGCGCGATTTCCTCACCCCCGTCGCGCACTACGAGGATCGCGACGTCACGACGAAACTCTCCGTCAAGTGGGGCGGCACGCTCTGGGAAACGACGCTGCCGCATTCGCCGCTCGACGTGGTCGCCTGGCACGGCAACTACTGCCCCTATAAGTATGACCTGCGCCGCTTCAACGCGGTCGGCTCGATCTCCTACGACCACCCCGACCCGTCGATCTTCACCGTGCTCTCCGCGCCGTCGGAAACGCCCGGCGCCTCGAACGTCGATTTCGTGATCTTCCCGGAGCGCTGGATGGTGGCCGAGGACACGTTCCGCCCGCCCTGGTACCACCGCAACATCATGTCGGAGTTCATGGGCAACATTTATGGCGTCTACGACGCCAAGCCCCAGGGCTTCGCGCCGGGCGGCATGAGCCTGCACAACCAGATGCTGGCGCACGGCCCCGACGCGCACGCCTACGAGCACGCGACCAAGGCCGAGCTGAAGCCGGTGAAGCTATCGGGGTCACTCGCGTTCATGTTCGAGACGCGCTTTGCGCAGCGGGTGACGAAGCATGCGGCCGGTTTGGCCACCTTGCAGGCGGACTACGCCGACTGCTGGCAGGGCCTCGACAAACGCTTCGACCCGAGCAAGTGTTGAGTCAAGTCCATGCGCGATAAAACGATTGCATCGTTCGATCCCTTCCCCGGCAGCCTGCCGCTCGATGTTGCGGGCCAGCGCCTGCTGCCGCCGGATGCCGCCCGCGCGCTCGCTCAGAGCTTCGATCTGGTGCGCTATCCGGCGGGCTTCATCGCCGATCCCTATCCCGTCTATCACGCGATGCGCATGTTCGCGCCGGTGCATCGCATGGCCTCGGGCAGTGTGCTCGTGACGCGCCACGCCGAGCTCGAGATGATCTACAAGGACACCGCGACCTTCTCCTCCGACAAGAGGGTCGAGTTCCGCCCGAAGTTCGGCGACAGTCCGCTCTACCACCACCATACCACGAGCCTGATTTTCAATGATCCGCCGCTGCACACCCGCGTGCGTAAGATCATGGCCGGCGCGCTGACGCCCCGCGCCATCGCCGACATGGAACAGCCGGTGATCGACCTCGTCGACCGCCTGCTCGACGCGATGGCCGCGAAGGGCACCGTCGACCTGATCATGGATTTCGCGGCGGCAATCCCCGTCGAGGTGATCGGCAACATGCTGGCTATCCCGCGCGATGAACGTCAGCCCTTGCGCGACTGGTCGCTCGATATTCTGGGTGCACTCGAGCCCGCGCCGACGCCGGCCATGCTGGAGCGGGGCAACCGTGCGGTGACAGAGTTCACGGATTACCTCGTCGGCCTCGTTGCCGAACGCCGCCGACACCCGGGCGATCCCGACAAAGACGTGCTGACCCGTCTGATCCAGGGCGAGGCGGAAGGGGGCCGGCTCAGCGAGGCGGAGCTCCTACAGAACTGCATCTTCATCCTCAACGCCGGCCATGAGACGACGACCAACCTGATCGGCAACGGCCTCGTGGCTGTCACCGAGTGGCCGGGAGAGTTGGCCCGCCTGATTGCCGACCCGACGCTCATTCGCTCGGGCGTAGAGGAATTGCTGCGCTTCGAGGCCCCGGTGCAGCTCGGCAACCGTATGACGACACGCGAGGTGGAGATCGGCGGGCACAAGCTCGCGGCCGGCACATCGATCACGCTGGGCATCGGCGCCTCGAGCCGCGATCCCGAGCGCTTCCCCAAGCCCGACGTGCTCGATCTCGGCCGGCAGCCGAACCGCCACCTCGCGTTCGCCTCGGGCCCACACATGTGCGTGGGCGTCGTCGTCGCGCGCCTCGAGGGCCGCATCGCGCTCGAGCGGTTCCTCGCGCGCTTTCCGCGTTACCGTCTCGCTGCCCCGCCCGAGCGCGGCGGCCGTGCCCGCTTCCGCGGCTACCTTGCAATCCCCGCCGTGCTCGGCTGAGCATTGGGATTTGTCAGTGGAGACTGTTTCCTGCCACGGAATTGACCCGCAGCTCTGCTCGTATAATCTCAGTATCGACAAGGAGATGGCCGTCCACGATGGCGTCGCGCGATGACATTGCGATCGAGATCACGCCACAGGTCCTGCTCAAGGCCTATTCGTGCGGCATCTTTCCTATGGCCGAAAGCGCCGACGATCCCGCGCTGTACTGGATCGAGCCGCAGAGCCGTGGCGTGCTCCCGCTCGACAAGGTGCATATCCCGCGCAGGCTCGCCCGCACCATACGATCCGGGCAGTTCCAGGTGCGCGTCAATACCGACTTCAACGGCATCATCGATGGCTGTGCCGCCTCCCGCCCGGGCCGCCGCTCGACCTGGATCAACGCGCGCATCCGGAATCTCTACGGTGCACTCTATCGCCAAGGCCACTGCCACACGATCGAGGTCTGGCAGGACGGCCGCCTGGTCGGTGGCCTTTATGGCGTGGTGCTTGGCCGGGCGTTCTTCGGCGAGAGCATGTTCTCGATCGAACGGGACGCCAGCAAGGTGGGGCTCGTCTATCTGGTTGCACGACTGGTTCGAGGCGGATTCACGCTGCTCGACACGCAGTTCGTGACCGACCATCTACGCCAGTTCGGTACCGTCGATCTCGACAAGACAGCCTTCCACAAGGCGCTCGAAGGCGCCGTGTCGGGCCGCGCCGACTATCTGCTCCTGCCCGAGGACACCTCACCTGAGGAGATCATCGCCATCGTGCGCCGCGCCAGTGGTGACATCACGCCGACGAGCGACTGACCGGTGTCCTCAAGCGGACATCTCGTCGTCACGGGCGCCAGCTCAGGGATAGGTCATGCCATCGCCGAGCGCGCGTTGAGCGAGGGCTGGCGCGTCACCGGCCTGTCCAGGCGCGGCGAAGGTCCGTCGTCGCCGTCGTTCACGGGCATCGCCTGTGACCTCGCCGACGCCAACGCCACGCTGCGCACCGCTGAGCGTCTCACAGATGTGACCGCGTTCGTGCATTCAGCCGGCTTCATGGCGACCGCGCCGGTCGCGGACGCCAGACATGAGGACGGCGAAGCCATGTGGCGCCTGCATGTGGGCGCGGCTGTCCAGATCGCGGGCTCTCTCGCGCCGCGTTTGCCCGCAGGGGGCCGCATCGTGCTGATCGGCAGCCGCGTCGGCTTCGGTGCGGCGGGTCGCAGCCAGTACGCGGCCGTGAAAGCGGCGCAGGTGGGCCTCGCGCGTTCGTGGGCCGCCGAACTCGTCGCCCGCCAGATCACGGTCAACGTGGTGGCCCCCGGCGCCACCGACACGCCGATGCTCACCGCTGGCTCGCGCGCGGCGACGCCACCGCGCCTGCCCCCGATCGGCCGCCTGATCCGCCCCGACGAGGTCGCCGCCGCTGTCACCTTTCTGCTGTCGCCGGCGGCAGCCGCCATCACCGGCCAAACGCTGGTCATCTGCGGCGGGGCGTCGTTGTGAAGTGAACACCGGAGTGTTCGATGCGATTTCGCAAGCCGTTCCTTCTGCTGGCAGCTTTCGTCTCGACGGCCGGGATGGTGCGTGCCGTGCGTGCCAGCGATCTCATCGGCGCGGTTGGTGCTGGCGATCTCGCCCGAGTGCGGCAGCTGGCAACCGACAAGACGACGCTCGACGCAAGCGACGCCCAGGGCCGCACTGCGCTGCTGATCGCCGTCGACCTCGGCCACACGGTGATTGCCGAGGCGTTGATCGCGGCCGGCGCCAACATCAACGCGCAGGCGAGGAACCAGGATACGCCTTGGCTGCTCGCCGGCGCCCGCGGCCACACCGGGCTGATCCGCACCATGATCCCGCGCGGGCCTGACCTTTCGATCCGCAATCGGTTCGGCGGCAACGCACTCATCCCAGCCTGCGAGCGGGCCCACGTCGAGACGATCAGGCTGTTGCTGACCACCAGGATCCCCGTTGATCACGTCAACAATCTCGGCTGGACCTGCCTGCTCGAGATCGTGATCTTGGGCAGTGGCGGCGCGGGCCACATCGAGGCGACGAAACTTGTGCTCGCCGCGGGGGCCAATCCCAACCTCGCCGACAAGGATGGCGTGACGCCGCTGGCACACGCCCGCCGCCGTAACCAGACCGAGGTCGCGCGCCTGATCGAGACTGCCGGTGGCCGCATGCAGAAGTAGCGTCCACAAAGTGTGCGCCGATGCGGTCGAAAACCTTCGAGACAGGCTCTCAGGTAGCATGGGGGCTCTCAGGTGGCATGGGACCGCGCGCCATGCTAGTAGCCCGCGAGCAACGATCCGAGCCCCCGAAGAGAGCTTTGTGAGCCGCCCATGAGCCGTACGACGCGCACCGAGACCGACACCTTCGGACCCATCGAGGTCGACGCCACTCGCTACTGGGGTGCGCAGGCCGAGCGCTCGCTCGGCAACTTCAAGATCGGCTGGGAGCGCCAGCCCAAGCCGATCATCCGGGCGCTGGGCATCGTCAAGCGAGCCGCCGCCGAGACCAACATGGCGATGGGCAAGCTCGACCCCAAGCTCGGCGAGATGATCGTGCGGGTCGCGCAGGAGGTCATCGACGGGCACCTCGACGACCACTTCCCCCTCGTCGTCTGGCAGACCGGCTCTGGCACCCAATCGAACATGAACGCCAACGAGGTGATCTCCAACCGCTCAATCGAGCTGATGGGCGGGGTGATGGGTTCCAAGAAGCCCGTCCACCCCAACGACCACGTCAACATGAGCCAGTCGTCGAACGACACCTACCCGACGGCCATGCACATCGCCTGCATCGAGCAGATCGTGCACGACCTGATCCCGGCATTGCGGAAGCTGCATGAGGCGCTGGTCGTCAAGAGCCACGCCTGGAAAGACATTATCAAGACCGGCCGCACGCATACGCAGGACGCGACGCCGGTGACGCTCGGCCAGGTCTTCGGCGGCTACGGCACCCAAGTCGCCAACGGCATCCTGCGCATCGAGCAGACGCTGCCGATGCTGATGGAACTCGCGCAGGGCGGCACCGCCGTTGGCACGGGCCTCGCATCGCCCAAGGGTTTCGCGGAGAAGGTCGCGGAACGCATCGCCGCGATCACGGGGCTGCC
>JANOJW010000135.1:0-9020 GCA_031418955.1 Hyphomicrobiales bacterium
GTGATGCTGACGCGATGGGGCACGCCACCCGCAAGGGGGGGACGGTGTGCCCAACTGTGACCGGTATACACCCCCGGACTGAGCGGCCTCAGGTGGCCGATCAGTCCGGGGAACCGACGCAAGCTGGGCGGGTCGGCCTTGGCGAGGGTTTCGAAGATCAGGTTCGCCGCCCGGTAGAACTGCAACGCGTCGCTCAGCGGGACGTCGGCGCTGATGGCGTCCCCCGCCGAGCCGACGTGGCCATCGGGCCACAATTCCGCGCCTGTCAATTTGTGACAAAATCCATTCCCGCAAAGTGTGCGTATGTGATGTAACCAACGTGATGCTTGATTTGCGGCTGCCCCGACAGCCCGGTCCAACCATAGGCTGCCATCGATGACCATGAAGCCGGTCGCTCTCGCCTCGCTTCTGGCACTGAGCTTCCTCAGGCTGACCAATTCCGCTGCGGCCCGCGACGAACTCGCGCTTCGGGTCGGCGGCATGATCAATGTCTCGCCGACCTACGAAGGGGGCAAGGACTACAAGGTCATCGGCGTGCCGTTCATTGCGCCGGCCGGCAACGATGAACGCAGCGGCCGCGTCCAGTTCCGCGGCATCGATCATCTCCAATGGGCGCTGGTATCGACCGGCGGCTTCCAGTTCGGCCCGCTCGCTGGATACCGGTTCGGCCGCGAGGAGGACGACGGGTCACGCCTGCGAGGACTTGGCGACATCGACGGCGGATTGGTCGTCGGCGGCTTCGCCTCGTATGCATATGGCAACGTGAGGGCGTCCGCGTCCTATCACCATCAGGTCACCGGCGACGACACCGGCGCTGTCGTCAAGCTCGGGCTCGACGTCCGCCAGCCCGTCGCTGCCGCCGTTCGATTGACCGCTGGCGCGGGCCTCACGTGGGCCGACGACGACTACATGGCGGCCTTCTTTGGTGTGTCGAGCAGCCAGGCCCTTGCGTCCGGGCATTCGGTTTACTCGGCCGGCGCTGGGATCAAGGACATCAATGCCAGCCTTGGCGCAGAGTTCGACTTGAGTGACGCCTGGCTACTCAAACTGTCCTCACGCTATGCGCGCCTCGTCGGCGACGCGGGCGACAGCCCGGTGGTCGAGACCCGCGACCAATGGTCGGCCGGCATCGGCGTATCCTATCGGTTCGCCGTTCGCCGCTGACGCCTCCGCTCACCTCGGGAACGGGTCCAGCTGACGCCGCGCTCCGGCGGGCAGCTCGACGCGCGCGACGTTCAGCATCATCGCGATCAGCGAATAGTAGCCGTTGACGGCGGTCAGATCGACGATGCCCTGCTCACCGAACAGGGCCAACGCGCGCGCGTAGGTGTCGTCGGACACGTGGCGGTTCTGGTAGAGTTCGGTGCAGAAATCGACCACCACCTCCTCGTCGATGGCAAGGTTCTTCGGCCGGCGCCCGTCGGCTATGGCGTCGGCAATCTCCGCCCGCAGGCCCGCGGTCTCGGCCAGCGCCCGATGGGCGTGCCACTCATAGTTCTGGCCCCAGTAGCGGGCGCCGATGATGATCGCGAGTTCGTTGAGGCGCGGCGGAATCGTACTCTTGAAGCGCAGGTAATCACCCATCGCCTTGGCGCGCAGCATCACCTCGGGGCTGCGAATCATCGCGGCAAAGGGCCCACGCACAGCATACCCGCGACCCTCGGCGAACGCAGCGGCGGCCGACTTTTGCGCCTCCGTCATCAACTCGGGCGGAATGGGCGGAAGGCGCTCGGTTGCCATGGGGGTCTCGCGGGAGCTGGGGCGTTGCTGGACGCAGCATCCTACATCGAATCGGGGGTTGGGACTGCGACAAGATGAAGTGCGAAGGGTTTTCGAGCGATCACCCTGCCGGCGCCGGACCGATCCGTTGGCGCCACCGCGTAAGCCGGCTTACTTTAGGGGAGCGCGCGCTGCCGCACCTCGGCCGGGAAATGCCTGTCGTACCAGGCGCGCAAGGGGGCGAGGTCGGGATGCGAAAGATTGCGCGCCAGATAGTCCCAGGTGCGCGGCATGTGCTGCAGGTAGCCGGGCTTGCCGTCGCGCCGTAGGAGGCGCACCCAGAGTCCGACGAGGCGCGTGTTGCGCTGCGCGCCGAATGCCGCATAGACGCTGCGGAAACGCGCCGCATCAAAGCCCGGCTCGCGCGAAGCGACCGCGGCGCAATAGCGGTCGAGCTGATCGGCCTCGAGCGCTGCCGGCACATCCAAGCGCGCGTCCTGCAGCAGCGACACGAGATCGTGGCTCCAGGGCTCTGCAAGAGCGTCCTGGAAATCGATGACGCCGATGCGATGGACGCCCGCGCGATCGGGCAGCCAGAACAGGTTCGGCGAGTGATAGTCGCGCAGGAACAGTCCAGCGGGCTCCGCCAACAGGCGGTCGAGGACCGGTGACCAGAGCGCCATGAATTCCGCGCGGACGGCGTCCGTCGGCGGTGCGCCATTCACGGCCGGCCAATACCAGTCGAGGATCAGTCCGATCTCGATCTCGAGCGCGGCGCGGTCGAAGCGGGGCAGGCGGTGCGTGGCACCGTCGGGCAGCGGGAGATCGCGCGAGAACGGGTTTGCGCGCAGATGCAGCAGTACGTCGACGGCGGCAGCGGTCATGTCGGGCTGCGCCGCACCGTCGGCAAGCGCACGGCCGAACGTGTTGTCGCCGAGATCTTCGAGCAGCAGCAGGCCGGCGTCGAGATCGTGCGCGTGGATCGCCGGCACCGTGATGCCGGTCGAGGCCAGCGCAGTGCCGAGCGCGACGAACGGGCGAACGTCTTCGGCCAGATGTGCAATGCGGCTGTAGGGCCAGCCGTTCGCCATCGGCGGTCCGTCAGGCATGCGCGGCGCATCCATCAAGACCATCGCGCCCAGCGGCGTGACGATCCGCGCGTAGGATCGCGCCGAAGCGTCGCCCTGAAGATAGGCGATGCGGCCCCCAAGGCCGGCGCGCAGCAGGAAGGCGTCGATCACGCTCAGGCGTTCGATGCGGGGTGCGGCAGGACCGCGCGCCTCGATGGTCAGCCGACGCTGCTCGGCCGTCGCACCGGGCGCAAGGCGCACATCGATGCGCTCGCAGGGGAGCAGGTCGCCCGCCCGCTCCGGCCACTCGATGAGGGCCAACCCTGTGGCGCAGGCGTCGCGAAAGCCGATCTCCTCGAGCTCGTCAGGACTCGAAAGCCGGTAGAGATCGAAATGCGACACGGCGATGCGCGGCGTCTCGTAGGGCTGCAGCAGCGGGAACGTCGGGCTCGGCACCTCGGCCTGGCTGTTTCCGAGGAGGGCGCGGATCAGCGCGCGGGCGAACGTCGTCTTGCCGGCGCCCAGATCGCCGTGGAGCGCAACGACATCACCCACTCGGACCTTCAGGGCGAGGAGCTCGGCTGCACGCGTGACGTCGGGGAGCGACGCCGCATCGATGCTCCATCGTGCGCTCATCGCGCGGCGGCGACCGGCGCCGGGTGGAGCATGCCGGGCTTGCGCATGCCGTGCTCGGGGAAGCGGACAGTCACGGCCGTGCCTTGGCCGGGCTCCGAGGTGAGCGTCAACTGTCCGCCGTGCAGCTCCACGAGACTCTTGACGACCGACAGCCCAAGTCCCGCACCGCGGTGCTTCGACCCGCGCGTGCGCGATACGAACCGCTCGAGCACGGCCCGCTGCTGGTCCTTCGGGATCCCGACGCCGTTGTCGGCGACCGTGAAGTTGATCATGCCGTTCTCGCGCCAGCCGGTCAGGGCGACTTCGCCGCCGGCATTGGAGAAGCCGATGGCGTTGGATAGCAGATTATAGAGAATCTGGCGCACGCGCGAGCTGTCGGCGATGAAGTCGTCCATGTCGGGCTGCAGCGCGACCGAGAGTTTCAGTCGCGCGCGCTGCGCCCGGTCACTGACCGCCAGCACCGCCGCATCGACCACCGGCTTGATCTTGGTCGGCGCCATTTTGAGCTCGAGTGCGCCAGCGTCGATGTTGGCCAGATCGAGGATGTCGTCGATGATCGAGAGCAGCTGCTTGGAGGAGGCGGTGACGTCGGAGAGATACTCGCGCTGCTTGCCGTTGAGGGCGCCAGTCCGCGGACTCTCGAGCAGCTCGGAGAAGCCGATGATGTTGGTGAGCGGGGTTCGCAGCTCGTAGGATACGTGGGAGATGAACTGGCTCTTCAGGCGGTCGGCTGCAATCAGCGCCTCGTTGCGGTCGATCAGTGCGCGCTCGTAGCGCTTCGACACCGTAACGTCGGCGAACGAGATCAGCGTGCCGCCGTCCGGCAGCGGCAGGGCCGCGAAGTCGAGCACGCTGCCATCGGCGCGCGTCATCTGGCCTTCGAAGGGCTGGCGCTGGTCCGAGATCTGGGTCGCCAGCCGCGCGATGCTGATCCAGCCGGCGGGATCGTCGTGCAGGACGCGGCAAAAGGTGACGATCTGGTCGACGTGCGGGCGCTCCTTCAGCATGCGGCCCGACAGCTTCCAGATCTTCTCGAAGGCGAGATTGGAGAGCTTGAGGCGGCCGTCGGTGCCAAACACCGCGATGCCTTCCTTCAGGTGGTCGAGCGTCTCGCGCTGCACATCGATCATCGCGTTGTAGCGACTCTCGAGCGCGAGCTTCTCGGTAACGTCGTCGTAGTGGTGGGTGACGCCGCCGTCGGGCCTGGGCTCGATGGTCACATGCAACGTGCGTCCGTCGGGCAGGTGCCAGCCTTCCTCGTAGATGCCCTGAGACTTGTAGCCGGCGAGGACCCGGGTCTTCCATTCGCGGTAGTTGACGGACTCGTGTGATGCGGCCTCCCCCTCGTTGCGGCTGACGACCTGCGGCAGGCGCTGGGCCTCGCGCAGGCGATCGAGGATCTGGCCGTCGGTCGGATTGGACCCCAGCCACTCGCCGTCGAGCTGCCAGAGCTTCTGGTAGGCCGCATTGAAGAAGGTCAGCCGCTGGTCGGGCCCGAAGATCGCCACCGCCGTCGCCACGCGGTCGAGCGTGCGATCGTAGGCCTCGATCTGGCGGTCGAGCTCGCCTTGCGCATCCTCGAGCGCGGAGGCGTCGATGGCGGCGGCAGCGCAGGCCTCGCCCAGCGGCAGCATGACGACGTCGTGGGGGCGGCGCTCGCCGCCGATGTTGAGTGCCAAGCGCTTCTGGAACGGCTGGCTGCGCTTCAGTGCCAGGTGGGAATCGAGCCGCTGGCGGATCTCGAGCAGCTCGATCTGGCGCTCGCGCACTTCCGCTTCGTCGGTCGCCTCGACCGCTGCGACATAGGCCTTGTTGACCCACTCGATCTGTCCGTCGGCGCCACGGATCCACACCGGCATCGGCAGAGCGTTGAACAGCGAGCGCGACAACGTGATGTCGCGGGCGAGCTGGCGATGCTGGTCCATGATGCGGGCGAGATCGCGCCGAGACCCGGCGACGTCCTTCAGGCGCAGGATGGCGCGAGCGCCGGAGACCCGGCCGTCGGCCTCGATGTCGCCGCCGGCGCCGGTGCGCAGCAGCTGATTGAATGGCCGCCCGACCGCGAACAACTGATCGAGCCCGGCCTTGAGGTCGCGGGCCGAGGCCGGCTCCAGCCATTGCCCAAAGCGCAGCAGGAGCGTCGGATCCTCGGGCAGACCGGCGACGGTGGAGAGCGTGTTGGCGGCGATGCGCACCCCCTGACCCTGCTCCCAATAGACCAGCACCTGCGGCTCGGCGCGCAAGATCGCTTCGGCGGCGGCGAGGTTGCGGCGAAGCTCGGCGACCTCGTCCTGCCGGCGGCGGGTCGCCCGGCGCGACGCGCTCGAGGCCTGCCAGTAGATCGAGCCGGCAACGGAGAAGGCGCCAGCGACGACGACGAGCGCCAGGACCTGCGCCAGCGGCAGAGAGCCCAGCACCGGCGGACCGTTGCCCGCGAAGGCGCCGACCAGCACGATGGCGCAGGCGAGGCTTGCGGACAGCAAGAGCAGCAACTCGCCCCGGGCGATCTGAGGCTTGTGGTGGGTGCCGGCTGAGATCATCGAACCTTGCGTGAACGAAAGCGCCCGAGGGCGTCGTCGAAGCTCACGCAGAACAGGAGAAGCCCCACAACGGGCCTTGCGGCGAGGGCGGGTGGATGGGTAATTCGCTATGACTATGAAGTGCTTCGCACGTTCTGGCCACTAGTCCGAAAAGAGAATTTTCTCATGCATAAGCATCGTGTTGCCGCGATGCGGCAGCTCCGCACGGCGCCCCGATGGTTCGACCCCGGATCAATGCGGCGCGGCGACCCGCGGGAGGGGCAACAATGGCGGCCATTGGTCGGCGTTACTTCAAGGTTGCGAGCTTGCGCGCGAGAGCCGGAATACTGGTCGCCTGGATGCCGTCGCCAAGCGAAAACGCTTCATTGCCAGCGTAGACGACATAGCTGGCGGTCGGGGCGAGATCCTGCCGGGCGATGTGGAATCCCTTCTCGACGCGGGGTGCGACGCCCCGCTTCACCTCGATGGCCCAGACCTGACCGCCCGGAAGTTCCAGGACGAGATCGACCTCGGCGCCGACGGCGGTGCGGTAGAAGCTCGCCCGCGTTCCGTCCGGCGCCGCTCCGATCAGGGTTTCGATGGCAAACCCTTCCCAGCTGGCGCCGACGATCGGATGTGCGAGCAGCGCGTTCTCCGTGCCGATCTCGAGCAGAGCATGTGCAAGGCCGCTGTCACGGATGTAGACCTTGGGCGACTTGATGAGCCGCTTGCCCACATTGCGATGGAGCGGCGGCAGGCGTCGGACCAGCAGCAGGTCGACGAGCAAATCGAGGTAGCGGGCAACGGTCTTGCTGTCGACGTCTAGGTTGCGGGCCATCTCGGCGGCATTCAGCAATGCGCCCTGCCGGTGGGCGAGCATAGTCCAGAACCGACTGAGCGCCTCGGCCGGGATACGCGGCCCGAATTGCGGCACATCGCGCTCGAGGTAGGTGCGGATGAAGTCACGGCGCCAACGAAGGCTATCGTTATCGTCGGGGGCGAGGAAGCTGTCGGGGAACCCGCCGCGCAGCCACAGCTGGTCGATGTGCTTCGCGCCGACCTCCAGGACGTCCAGCGGGGCGAGTTCGATGATGGCGATGCGACCAGCCAAGGTCTCGCCGGACTGTCGCAGGAGATCGAGCGAGGCGGATCCGAGCAGAAGGAATTGCCCAGCTCGGCGGCCGTAGCGGCGGCCACGGTCGATCAAACCGCGAAGCGGCTGGAACAGCTCGGGCATACGTTGCACCTCGTCGAGCACGACCAGCCTGTCGGACAGGCGGCTGAGCGCATCCTCCACGTCAGTGAGCCGGGCGCGGTCGCGGTTGCTTTCGAGATCGAAGTAAGCAGCCTTGCGTTTCCTGGCGATGGCGAGCGCTAGTGTGGTCTTGCCAGATTGACGCGGACCGAGGAGAATAACGGCCGGGGATCGGTCGATCAGGGACATCAATGATTTCAGGCGTCTGCGAGTTATCATCCCTGTATTTATGGCACGAGAGTCCAGAATAGCAAGGTTGAGAATTCGCGGCTCGGCCAGCCGCCTGGGCCAGCGCCAGCCTTACGTCGCCCGGCCGAGGACGCGGCCGGCGACCGCGTCGAGCTTCAGCATCAGGGCCGGGTCGCGGGCCTCGGGCGGGGTGATGATGGCGACGTCGAGCGCGCGATCGGAGCCGATCGGGCATTTGGGGTGGGTGCGCGGAAAATCGCGGGCGAGCCTGGTCACCAGCGTCTGCGCCCGGGCGACATTGGCGCCCAGCACCTTGATGACGGCGGCGACATCGACCTCGGCATGATCGGCGTGCCAGCAGTCGTAGTCGGTGACCATGGCGATGGTTGCATAAGCGATCTCGGCCTCACGCGCGAGCTTGGCCTCCGGCATGTTGGTCATGCCGATCACGTCGCAGCCCCACTGGCGGTAGAGATTGGATTCAGCGCGCGTCGAGAACTGTGGGCCTTCCATGACGATGTAGGTGCCGCCGCGGGAGAGTGCGATCTTCTCGGCCTTCGCCGCTTTCTCGATCTCGTCGGCGAGCGCGGGGGCGATCGGGTCGGCGAGCGAAACGTGGGCGACGCAGCCGGTCCCAAAGAAGCTCTTCTCGCGGGCGAAGGTGCGATCGATGAACTGGTCGACCAGCACGAAGTGACCGGGCGGGTACTCTTCCTTCAGCGAGCCGCAGGCCGACACCGAGACGAGGTCGGTGACGCCTGCGCGCTTCATGGCGTCGATGTTGGCGCGATAGTTGATCGCCGAGGGCGAGATGCGATGCCCGCGCCCGTGCCGGGGAAGGAAACGGATCGGCAGGCCTGAGACCTCCGTAAAAAGGATCTGGTCGGACGGTGGTCCCCACGGTGAGGTGACGGTCTCCCAGCGCGGCTTCTCGAACGCGGGGAGGTCGTAGAGGCCGCTGCCGCCGATGATGCCGAGAACAGATTTAGTCATGGGACAAAGCTCCGGTGTTCGATCGGCGCGCACCATAGCCGGCCCGGCCTGCCGGCAACAGGCATCGGCGCGAGGCAACCCTGTGCATTGGCATGGCCTGTGCTTTCGCGCACAGCGACCGGAGAGGGCCGGGCCTAGGGTCGCCACAGCAACCAATCCTCGACATGCTGGAGCCCGCCATGACCCTCGCATTCAAGACGGCCCGCCTCGCCGCCGCGCTGATCGCGCTCGCCACGACGCCGGCCGCAGCAATGACCCCGCAAGTGGCGCCGGCCCAGGCTCCGGCCGGGCAGCAGCAGCCCGCTGGCGAACGTTACGAGACGCTGCTGGAGAACGAGAGCCGTTCGCGCGAGCTCTGCGAGTCCAACGCCGAGCGCGTATTCGTGCGCTACCGCGACGGCACCGAGTGCGTCACCTACATCTCCACCACCGGCCGGCCGCGGACGGTGGCGACCGTGCTGTTCTTCCAGGGCGACGTGCAGCCGGAGCGCTTCGAAGAGTTGAAGACCCAGGACGCTGCCCGCACCTTTGTGCGCAGCGCCCAGGGCATCGCCAACCGCTTCGACGTGCGCATCATCTTCGTGTCGCGGCCGGGCACCTTCGGCACCTCGGGCAATCACGACCGCCGGCGCACCGAGT
>JANOJW010000136.1:0-7748 GCA_031418955.1 Hyphomicrobiales bacterium
TGCGTACGAGCGGTCCTGCCGCTCACAAGAGAGCCGTCTTCACGAGCTGCCGCCATCGGCGCTCCCGTCGCAATCGGGAGGCCTCATATGGCTTTGTCTTTGTCACGTTCCATTCGTCACTCACTGACGCTTGTCGCATCGCTCCTTGCCGCCACACCGGCATGGAGCCAGCAGGCGACGCAGTTGCCGGGTATCGTCATCCAGGGCGCGACTCTGACACCGGCACCGGTGCCTGCCGCGCCGCAGGCGCAGGCCGAGCCCGTGGCAACGCCATCGCCACAACCGAAAGCCACGCCGAAAGCGGCCGCGAAGTCCGCCCAGCCTAAGCAAGCGGCGGCGGCCCAGGGACCGGCGACGGTCGCGGCTTCACCACCCTCCACCGGCGCAGGCGAGCCGGCATCACCCGGCCCCGATCGCGACGCGGCCGGCGGCTATCCAGCGAGCACCGTCGGCAGCGCCGTCTCGGTCATCACCGGCGAGGAGATCCGCCGCCAGCAGATCCGGCACGCCGCCGACGCGCTGCGGTCGATCCCCGGCGTCGCCGTCAATCGCGGCGGCAGCTTCGGCGCGCAGACGCAAGTCCGATTGCGTGGCGCGGAGGCGAACCACACGCTCGTCCTGATCGACGGCATCGTCGCCAACGATACGAACAACGGCCAGTTCGATTTCTCCGATCTCTCCGCCGACAATATCGAGCGCATCGAGGTGATCCGCGGTCCCCAGAGCGGCCTCTACGGCTCCAATGCGCTCGGCGGCGTCATCAACATCGTAACCAGAGGCGGTCGCGGCCCCCTCGAGATCACCGCGCGCACGGAGGCTGGCTCCTTTGGCACCTTCGACTACGCGGTCCGCGCCTCGGGCGGCAACGAGCGCGCCTGGGGCTCGATCGCCTACCACGAGCGCCACGCGCAGGGCTTCAACGTGTCGCCGATCGGCACCGAGCGCGACGGCGCGGCGCTCAAGACGCTCGCCATCAAGGGCGGCGCGCGGTTGGCCGACGGCCTCGTCGTCGATTTCGTGCTGCGCCACAGCGACAAGACCGGCGACCGCGACACCGATGGCGGGCCGGTCGGCACGCTCGCCGTGCAGGTCGACGATCCTGCCCGATTCGGCACGCAGGTGCTGCTCGGCGGGCTCAACCTGCGCTGGGACACCCTGAATGGCCACGTCACGCACATCGTGCGCACCAGCCGCAACGAGACGCGCCTGTTCGACAATTCGTCGAGCTTCATCACGCGCAACACCAGCGAGACGATGCGCTTTGGCTATCTGGGCACCGTGCGCTTCGACACACCGGCACTCGTCAAGGTGAGCCACGCGCTGACCGTACTTGCCGAGCGCGAACTCGAGAGCTTCACGCCCGAATCCGATTTCGCCGACGGCCGCCAGCGCGACCGCTCGCGGGTAGCGACCGCACTCGAGTATCGCGGCGAGGTGGCAAAGCGCCTGACGCTCACCGGAAACGTGCGCCATGACGACAACGACACCTTCGGCGATTACACGACGTGGCGCCTCGCCGCCTCGCTGGGTTTGCGTGAAATCGGGCTGCGTCCGCATGCCAGCGTCGGCACGGCGGTCAAGCTGCCGACCATGTTCGAGCAGTACGGCCTCATACCCGGCTTCTTCACGCCCAACCCGAACCTGCAGCCCGAGGAGAGCAAGGGCTGGGACGCCGGGATCGAGTGGACGTTCTGGTCGGGCCGCGCGATGCTCGATGTCACCTATTTCGAGCAGGATTTGCGCAACAAGATCGACGGCTTCGCGCCGGGTCCAGGCTTCACCTTCACGGCCGTCAATCGGCCCGGCACCAGCCTGCGCGAGGGCATCGAGGTCTCGGGCCGCATCGCCCTGACACCGACGGTCACGCTCTCGGGCGCCTACACGCATCTCACGGCGCAAGACGCGGCGGGCCTCGAGGAGATCCGGCGGCCGCGCCATTCGGGGCGTGCGGACCTGACGTACCTGTTCGACAACGCCCGCGGCACCGTGCAGCTCTCCGCGCTGTACAACGGCGCGATGGACGACACGGCCTTCCGTATCGACGGCTACTTCTTCGGCTCGCCGTTCACCACACCGGTACGCACCACGCTCGATGCCTACTGGCTGGTCAATGTCGCGGCGAGCTACAAGGTGACGCCGGGCCTAGAGGTGTTCGGCCGCGTCGAGAACCTCCTCGACCAGAAGTATTACGAGATCTACGGCTACGCGACGCCCGGGATCGCGGGCTACGCGGGTGTCAAAGTGACGTTCGGCGGCGAGGGCGCGAGCCTCGCTGGGCCTGGTGCGAAACCGGAACGATGACGGGAGCGAATTTGAGCGGCCAGCTTTCCCTAAACGTCATCCCGGCGCAGGCCGGGACCCAGAGGCTGATCCGCTCACTCGGCTGTGCGGAACGGGGCAGCAGATTCCGCAGCCTCAACACTCACACAGTGGGCACTGAACCGCGCCCGGGCCCCGGCCTGTTCCCTTGCGATGCCGTCGGCATCGCTCGGCGCCGGGGTGAGGGCCTCGCTGCGAGTTTGCCAAAGTGCGCAAGCGCAGCGTCGAGGACGGCGTTGCGGAATGCCGCGCCGGGCAGCCGTTTGGCACTGATGGCTCTGCTCTTGGTTGCGGGCTTGTTCGTGTCGCTCACTGCGAACGCGCAAGCGCCGCCCCGCCGCATCGTGTCGCTCAACTTGTGCGCCGACCAGATACTGATCGATCTCGTGCAGCCTGCGCGGATCGCGGCGCTCAGCCATCTCGCAGCCGACGCACAGGTCTCGCCCATCGCCGACCGCGTGGGAGCGATCGCGCTCACCCGCGGCGAGGCCGAGGACGTTCTCGCCTACGATCCCGATCTCGTCGTCGCGGGCACCTGGTCGACGCCGGCGACGGTGGCCTTGCTGCGGCGCCTCGGGCGACGCGTCGAGACGGTGCCTCTCGCCTCCGACATCGAAGGGATCGGGACACTCGTTCGACAGATCGCGACAGCCGTTGGCGAACCCGAGCGCGGGGCAGCACTTCTCGCAGAGCTCGAGCAAGGCTTGAGCCGCATTCGTCGTGAGGTCGGCGAGATCCGTACCACGGACCGGCCGACTGCGCTCGTCTATCAGGTCAACGGACTGGCTTCCGGATCGGCAAGCCTTGCCGACGCGGTGATGCTCGCCGCGGGCTTCCGCAATCTCGCCACCGAGATCTCGCTGGGCGCAGGCGGCCAGGTCTCGCTCGAAGCGCTCGTGGCGAACCCGCCGCACCTGCTGATCCTGACTGGTCCCGTCGACGAGTATCGAACCGCCGTTGCCGCGAATCTGCGCCATCCGGCGCTAACTTCGCTGCGCAATGACGGCGCGTCGACGGAACTGGCGTGGCGACACTGGCTGTGCGGCTCGCATCATGTTCTGGCGGCCGTCGAGCAGTTGGCCGCGCTGCATGCGCATCCCAAATTGCGGGCGCTGCGTCCATGATCGAGCGAGCCGGCGGACCACGACGTGCGCGCATCGGAGCCTACAGGCTTCACGGCGCGCTCGTCGCCGTGCTCGCCCTGCTGTTCGTCGTCTCGCTGCTGACGGGACCAGCCGGCGTCGGCATCCCGGCCCGCGCACCGTGGCTGATCGTGACCCAGATCCGCCTGCCGCGCGCGCTGCTTGCGATCCTCGTCGGCGCGGCGCTGGGCGCGTCGGGCGCTGCTCTGCAAGGCTATCTGCGCAATCCTCTCGCGGAACCCGGCGTGATCGGCATCTCGAGCGGCGCGGGGCTCGGCGCGGTGCTCGCGATCCATTCGGGTGCGTCGGCGGCGCTGTCGCTGGCGCTGCCACTTGGCGGCCTCATCGGCGCGGCACTCGCAACCATTCTGGTCCTGACGCTGGCCGGCCGTCACGGCGGCGCGTTGACCTTGATCCTGTCGGGCGTGGCGGTGGCGAGTGCGGCGACCGCCCTGATGTCGCTGGCGCTCAGCCTCGCGCCGAACCCGTTTGCCGCCGTCGAGATCGTGTTCTGGCTGCTGGGCTCGCTCGCCGACCGCAGTTTCGAGCACGTCTGGATCGCCGGGCCATTCATCGCCGCGGGGCTCGTCTTGCTACTTGCAAACGGCGCCGGCCTCGACGCGCTCTCGCTCGGTGAGGACGGCGCGCAAAACCTCGGCATCGACATCGGCCGCCTGCGGCTCGCGGTGGTGACGGGCGCAGCACTCGCCGTCGGCGCGGCGACGGCGGTGGCGGGCAGCATCGGCTTCGTCGGGCTCGTGGTGCCGCATCTGCTGCGCCCACTGGTCGGCCATCAACCGTCGCGCCTCGTTCCAGCGAGCCTGCTCGGCGGAGCCATCCTGGTGCTCGCGGCGGACATCCTGGTGCGCATCGTGACGCCCAACGGCGAATTGCGCTTGGGCGTGCTCACCGCGCTGATCGGCACGCCGCTGTTCCTCTGGCTCGTCGTCGACACGCGGCGGAGGCTCGAGCCATGACGCTCGCAGCCGTTGGTCTCGCCGTCTCACTCGCGCGTCGTCCGGTGCTGTCCGACGTTGCAGTCCGCATCGTGCCTGGCCGCATTACGGGTCTCATCGGCCCCAATGGCGCCGGCAAATCGACGTTGCTGCGCGCGCTCGCTGGTCTCGTTACGCTGGACGCTGGCTCGGTCACGCTCGACGGCCGCTCGATCGCCGGACTGTCGCGCCGCGACCTCGCGCGCGCCATCGCCTTCCTGCCGCAGGAGCGCACCGTACACTGGCCGCTCGCGGCACGCGCCGTGGTGGCGCTCGGGCGCATTCCGCACCGCTCGGGGCCCGCTGGTGAAGGTGCGGCGGATGCGCGCGCCATCGACGAGGCCATGGCTGCCATGGACATCGTGGCGCTTGCCGACCGCCCGGTGGGAGAACTGTCGGGTGGCGAGCGGGGTCGCGTGCTGTTTGCCCGTGCGCTTGCCCAAAAAAGCGCCGTGATCCTCGCCGACGAGCCGACCGCCGGCCTCGATCCGGCCCATGCACTCGGACTTCTCGAGCTGCTCAACCGACTTGCGGCGGAAGGACGCGCCATCGCCATTGCCCTGCACGATCTCTCGCTGGCGGCCCGCTTCTGCCACGATGTCGTGGTGCTGAGCAGGGGTCGCGTGGCGGCGGCGGGCCCGCGGGCCGAGGTGATGACGGCAGAACGGCTCGCAGCCGTGTTCGGCGTTGGCTTCGCAATGGCAACCCTCGACGGATTGCCAATTGTAGTCCCGATCGGAACGCGGCCTAACGGTGGTCTGTCGAGCCGTGGCTGATCGGTAAGGTGGGGCGCGGAGGGACACAAGTGTGCTGGGACTGAAACGCAAACGGCGACGGATCAACCTCGCGCTGCAGGGTGGCGGGGCGCACGGCGCCTTCACCTGGGGCGTGCTCGACCGCTTGCTCGAGGAGCCCGACATCGACGTCGCCTGGCTCTCGGGCACCAGCGCCGGGACTATCAACGCGGTAGCCATGGCCTCGGGCCTCGGCAAGGGCGGCAAGCCCGCCGCGCGCGAGACGTTGGGCGCGATCTGGCAGGCTGTGCAGGACGCCGCGGTGCCCGATCTGTTGCGCTTGAACCCGTTCCTGCACGGCATGTCGCGCTCACAGGCGATGGGCCAGGTCGCCTCGCTGTTCTCACCCTATGATTTCAATCCACTGGGCTTTGACCCGCTGCGCCGCGTGCTCGAAGCCCACATCGACTTCGACGCGATCCGCGCCAACCGCGACGTCGAATTGCTGCTCGCAGCAACCGACGTCGCAACCGGCCGCACGCGGCTGTTTCGCCGTGCCGAGCTCACCGTCGAGGCCGTGCTCGCCTCGACATGCCTGCCGACGCTGCACCATGCCGTCCAGATCGAGGGCCGCGCCTACTGGGACGGCGGCTTCACGGCAAATCCAGATCTCGTCACGCTCGCGGCCGAGAGCCCGGTGGGCGACACGCTGATCGTGCTCCTGAACCCGATCGAGAAGCCGTCGCGGCCGCGCTCCGCACGCGAGATCGCGAGCGAGGTGAGTCGCGTCACCTTCACCGCGCCGCTGGTGCGCGACGTCGCCGAGATCGTCGCCATCGCACGCGAGCATCGACGCAGCATCTTCGGCCGCCGGACGCGCGCGGCGCGACTGGCGATGCACAACTTCCACATGATCGAGGCCGGCCGCCACACCGCCGCCCTGTCGCCCGACTCCAAGATGCGGCCCGACAAGGCGATCGTCACGGCGCTCTGGAACGCGGGTCGCGAGGAAACAGCTAAATGGCTGGCCCGCCACGGGGGCGACGTCGGACGGCGCAGCACCGTCGATCTCGCGGCGAAGTTCTTGAGCCCGCTCACCCCGCTCTACGCGCTGCCCGAAGAGGCGCACGAAGACGAAGCCGAACGCCGCGCACCCGGGCTGTGAGGCCGGTGGACGCCGCCGCCGTATGGCCCTGATTGTGGCAGGCGACGTCAAAGCCGCGCCATGTTCAGGGTCCACAAGCGCTCAACTGTCCGATTCGAGACCATTCATGCGCGCCGCCGTGCCGGTCATCTTCGCAACAGCCTTCGCCGTCGCCGGCTGCGCCGCCGCGATGCCGGGCTATGTGCCGCCCAGTGAGAAGCGGGACCGCATGCTGGCCGCAGTCCCCAAGGGTGGCGGCTTTGACGCGCAGGGGGGCTATCAGTTGACCGAGCAGGAGCAGAAGCTCGGCTGCAAGGAGATCAACGGCTCGATCACCGTCAAGATCCTGCAGATGCGCGAAGCGCCCAAGCGCGCCGACCCGTCGCTGGTGGCAAAGACCGCCCAGAATGTGACCCGACCGCTGCTGGGGGCCACCAGACATGGCACCGACACCGCCGCGGACCTCGCTCGCGACCGTGCCCGGCTCGAGACGCTCAATCGCCGCCTCGCCGAAAAGGACTGCCGCACGTTCGATCTCGAGGCCGAGCTGAAGCCCGGCAATACGGCGACGCCCCATCCCGTCGGCGAAGCAAAGCCCAAATCCAAGACCAAACCCCAGGGGTGAGCCGTCGCGGCCCTTCACTCTTTCTTAACCGAGTTGACCAAAAGTGACGCCCAATGAGTAAGCGTAGCGTGAGTTCGATGATCATCTCCACATCCTTCCGCCTCGTGGCGGTCCTGGCCATCGGGCTCGTCGCCGGCGCCTGTGCACGCGGCAACAAGGGCCCCGAGGCTCGCCTCGGCAGCCAGTACGGCGAGAACAGTCTTGGTGGCGAGAAGGGCCGCGGCGGCGGCCGCTTTGCCCCGGGCTCGCCGCAGGAGTTCCAGCAGGGCGGCAGCGACATCGTCTATTTCTCGTCGGACAGTGTCGACCTGACGCCCGAGGCGCGCCAGACGCTGACCACGCAGGCGCAGTGGCTGCAGCGCTATCGGCAGCACACCATCTCCATCGAAGGCCACGCCGACGAGCGAGGTACGCGCGAGTACAACATCGCACTCGGTGCCCGGCGCGCGGAGGCGGTAAAGTCGTTCCTCGCCGCCAACGGCGTTGCCGCCGCGCGGATCCGCTCGACCTCGTTCGGCAAGGAGCGCCCCGTTGCGGTCTGCAATGACATTTCGTGCTGGTCGCAGAACCGGCGCGCCCAGACCGTGCTCGGCGGCAACGCCGTCAGCCGCAACTTCTGACCTGCGACGCTTCAAGTCCTGTCGTTTCCAGTCACGCGTGGTTCCTCGCCGATGCCGCAGGTCAAGTCATCACTACCGATTGCGCTGGCCTTCGCTGTGGCTGGAGTGTCCGGCGCCACGGCCTCGCCGCCGCTGAAGGCTGATCGCGACAACGCGGTGCCCAGCTGCG
>JANOJW010000137.1:0-3398 GCA_031418955.1 Hyphomicrobiales bacterium
GACGAGCGTCTTGCGTTCGGCCGGGTTGACGGCGCGAGCCTGCTTGTCGAACAGCTCGTCGAGAAGCTTGTCCTTGTGACGTGACGCCGACTGCGACGACTTCTCGGGCGTCAGGAACTTGTCGAACTGGGCCGACGGATCATCGGCGAAGTCCGAGATGAACTCCATCAGGATGTCGAAGTTGCCCTCCTTCATGGCGTCGAAGAACAGCTTCGTCTCGAGCTCGCTGTGCTCGGCCTCCACGCCGATCCGCTTCCACTGGTCGATCAGGAAGATGCCGCCGGCTCGGTAAGGTTCGGGGATGTTGCGGTTGACGAATTTCAGTTTCAAGTTCGACACACCGGCGTCGGCTAGCAGTTTCCGGGCTTCGGCGCGGGACTTCTCGATGTCCTTCGCGAAGCCCGGTAGCTTGACGAGTTCGGCCTCGGCCAAACCGTACTCGTAGCCTGGACGGAACATGCCGGAAACGAACTTCAACGCCGAGATCTTGGCGAGGTTCGGGGCCTGGCCCCAGCGGTCGACGGCCATCGTCAGCGCCTGGCGCACGCGCACGTCGTCGAACGGCTTCTTCGAGGTGTTGAAGGTGAACAGCAGGTTGGTCACCCACGGTCCCTCGACGACGACCATTTTATCCTTGGCGGGCGAGGTCATGATCTGGTCGCGCTCGGCCGGCGAGCGACCGCGAAACTCGGCGTCGAACTGCCCGCCCATGATGCCCGTGGCCACAGCCGTCGAGCGAACGAAGAACGCCTGGTAGCCGTCGAGATACGGACGGTCCTGCAGGAAGTAGCCGGGGAAGCGCTTGGCGGTCCACGACTCGCCCTTCTTGTGTTCGACGAACTCGAAGGCGCCGGTGCCCAGGACGGTCTTCTCGGGGAACTTGGGGTCTTCCTTGAGCTTCGCCGCCCGGTAGATGCAGTTCCAGGGCGAAGCGAAGTGCGTCATCATCGACGCGTTCGGCTGGCCCAGCTTGAACACCACCGTGTGCGGGTCGGGGGTCTCGATGCTCTTGATGTCGGAATGCAGCGCGCGGCGGATCGAGATCACGCCTTCGGGCGGGTTGACGATGCGATCGTAGGAGGCCTTGACGTCTTCAGACGTCATGGCAGCGCCGTCGTGGAACTTTACGTCGGGACGCAGCTTGAACGTGTAGGAGAGGCCGTCTGCCGACTGCTCCCAGCTGGTCGCGAGATCCCCGACGACCTTGAGGTTGGTGTGATCGCCTTTGAACTTGAGCAGCGTCGAGTAGTGGGCGCGCGCGGGATGCGCGAACGCAAAGGTCGAGACCGCATGGCAGTCGATCGTCGGCGGCTCGGCGACGACGGCGAACTTCATCACGCCGCCCTTCTTCGGGGCCTGCGCGGCGGCGGGCCCGACAGCCAGCACGGCAAGCGCTGCTGCCGCTCCGGCCAGTCTGGCTGCGACGGCACCGGCCAGTCTGATAGTGTTCATCGTGTTGCCTCCCAGCGGGATAATTTGTGTTGGTCGGATCGCAACCGATGCCCGGGCAGTCCGGGCATCGATCACTCATCCGGTTACTGGTCGAGCCACACGTCGACGAGTGTCTGGCCCGCGAAGTGCGAGGGCTGCAGATCCCAGCCCTTCACCTTCTTGTTGTTGACGACGATGCGCTGGTACCAGAGCAAGGGGAACGAATAGGCCTGCGTCAGCACTCTTGTCTCGAACTCGTTGACGAGCTTCATGCGCTTCAGAGGGTCGACCTCGCGCGCCTGCTGCTCGAACAGCTTGTCCATGCTTTCGTCGCTGTGACGCGAGTAGGCGATGGCGGACGTCTTCTTGCTGAGCAGGGTGTTGAACTGCGCCGACGGGTCGTCCGCGAAGTCCGAGATGTTGTTGACGGCGACGTCGAAGTCACCCTTCGCGAGCAGGTCGAAATAGAGCTTGGTCTCGAGCTCCTGGTGCTCGGCCTGGACGCCGATCCGGCGCCACTGGTCGACCGCATAGATGCCGGCGGGTTGGAACGGCTGGCCGAGCTGACGATTGAGGAACTTGAGCTTCAGGTTCTCATGGCCGGCTTCCTTGAGCAGGCGCTTGGCTTCCGCCCGCGACTTCTCGATGTCGCGCCAGTAGCCGGGGATCTTCTCGAGCTCCGCTTGCGGCAGCGACCATGGCGCGCCCGGTCGGAAGGTGCCGGAAACACCCCTGATCAGAGAGATCTTGCCGAGGTTCTCGCCGCCGCCCCAACGGTCGATGGCGAGCGTCAAGGCCTGGCGCACGCGCACGTCGTCAAAGGGCTTTCGCTCGTTGTTGACGACGAGGTTGATGTTGGTGATCCAGGGACCCTCGGTCACCGTCACCTTGTCGCCCATTGCCTTGACGAGATTGTCGCGCTCGGCTGGCGTGCGACCGCGGAACTCGGCGTCGAACTGGTTACCCTGGATGCCTGCAACGACGGCGGTGCCCTTCACGATGTAGGCCTTGTAGCCGTCGAGATAGGGGCGATCCTTGAGATAGTAGTTGTCGAAGCGCTTGGCGACCCAGTGTGAGCCCTTGATGTATTCGACGAACTGGAAGGCGCCGGTGCCCATCACCTTCTTCGCAGGATAGTCCATGTCCTTGGCGAGCTCAGCTGCGCTGTAGACGCAATTGAACGGCGAGGCGAACTGCAGGATCAGCGAGCTGTCGACCTGCTTCAACTTGAACACGATGGTGTGCGGGTCTGGCGTGTCGATCGTGTCGATCGCCTGGTGCAACGCCTTGCGGGCGGAAACGATGCCCGCTGGCGGATTGCGGATGCGGTCATAGGTGGCCTTGATGTCGGCCGCCGTGAAGTCGCTGCCGTCGTGGAACTTCACGCCCCGGCGCAGCTTGAAGGTATAGGTGAGACCGTCCTTGGAGACGTCCCAGCTTTCCGCGAGATCGCCGACGACCTTGTTGGCGTCGTGAGGGCCCTGGAATTTCAGGAGCGTCGAATACTGCGGGGCGACCGGATGCACCATCGCAAAGGTCGTGGTCGCGTGACAGTCGGTCGAGGGCAGCTCGGCGACGACGGCGAAGTTCAGAATGCCGCCGCGCTTGGGGCTGCCTTGCGCCGTCGCGCTCGGGATCATCGCGGGAACCACGATCGCGGCCGTCGCTGCCGCCGCCGCCAAGCTCAGAACCAATCGTTTGGGATGCATGATGTCCTCTCGGCCTCGTTCGTTCGTTGAGATATGGGGCGTTCGTTGAGATGAGGGGCAGCGCTCACACGTGGATGCAGGCTGCCATGTGGCCCGGCGCGACCTCGCGCTGGGCTGGAACGTCTTTCTTGCACGCCTCGGTCACCTTCGGGCAGCGCGGATGGAATACGCAGCCCGACGGCGGGTTCAGCGGGCTTGGCAGCTCGCCCTTGATAATGGTGCGGACTGCCGCCACTCGCGCCGATCATGCTGGAACCC
>JANOJW010000138.1:0-2234 GCA_031418955.1 Hyphomicrobiales bacterium
ACTCAAACTCTGCACAGGAGAGCCGTCATGGACCGCACGCTTTGGCAGAAGGGTCTCGATGCCCGCAAGAAGACGCTCGGCGCCGAGTACGTCGACAAGAGCCTGGCGACGGTCGACGACTTCAACCGCGAATGGCAGGACATGCTGACCGAGTTCTGCTGGGGCAAGGTTTGGGGCGACGACACGATCCCGGCGAAGACGCGCTCGATGATGAACCTGACCATGCTGGCCGCACTCGGGCGCATGCACGAATGGGAGCTGCATCTCCACGGCGCGCTGAACAACGGCGTCACCAAGGCCGAGGTGAAGGCGATCCTGCACCAGATCGGCATCTACGCGGGCTTTCCAGCCGGCGTCGAATGCTTCCGCATCGCCAGAAAGGTGCTCGCGGAGAGGAAGATGTGAGGGCTATTATGCGGGGTTGCGCGCTCGGGGCGACGAACTGTACCACTTTCTGACCTCACGACGAGCCTTAACGTTGTCATCCTCGGGCTCCGTCCCGAGGACCCATGGTGCAGCAGTCTCCGACGGTCGAGTGAGTGCACCGCAATGTCTGATAGCACTTATTGGGTCTACATCCTCGCGAGCAAGCCGTACGGCACGCTTTACATTGGCGTGACCAACAGCCTGCTCGATCGCGTCGCGTCGCGTCGCGTCGCGGCGCATCGCGACGGCACCGGCTCGCAGTTCGCGAGCCGGTATAACGTGACAATGCTGGTCCACTACGAGCCGTTCGCCGACATCGAGGACGCGATCCAGCGCGAGAAATCGCTGAAGCGCTACGCACGGCCATGGAAGATCAACCTGATCGAGCGCGATAACCCGCGCTGGGTATCCTGCGCTGCTGGCGCTGCCGGGCAACCGCGCCACTTAAGCAAGCTGAAAAATGGGTCCTCGGGACAAGCCCGAGGATGACAAAACGATAGGCACGTCGCGCATCAATCGGTGCTTCGAGGCACTCATCCTCGCCGAGCGCACAGCCATATGCAGCCCGCCGCTCGCTCACGCTGCGATCTCCATCGGCGGGGCGACGGGCGAGGCGAGTTTCCGCGAGAGTAGGCCTGCCTCGCAGGCCTTGATCTGTTGGGCTAAGTACTTCGAGTAGATGCGCACGTGCGGCAGGCCGCCGCCGACGAACCACAGGCCCGGCTGCTGCGTGCGGCACCACATGTTGCGCATCTCGCCGCCCTGGTCGAAGCCCCAGACCTGGCCGATGCGGTCGGCGATCGTGTCGCCAAGGAAATGACGCACCACGTCCTGCTGGTTCTTGTAGCCGGTCGCCGCGACGATCAGATCGGCCTGTGCAACCCGGTCGTCCTTCATCAAGAGGCCGTTCGCCACCACCCGCTCGATGTCGTGATGGTGCAAGAGTTTGATGCGGCCCTCGACGATCAGCTCAGACGCGCCGACGTTGAAATAGTAGCCCCCACCACGGCGCAGGTACTTCATCTGGAAGCCGGTCTCGTCGGGCTCGCCGTTGTCGAGCCGGAAGCCGCGCGCCTTGAGGCCCTCGAGCAATGCGCGATCGCCCTGCGCACAGGCCGCCGCGGTGAGCTGATAGCCCTGACGCAACACGGGATAGGGCGAGGCCTGGGCGATCAGATCGCAGTCCTCGACGCTGGCGCCTTCCAGATAGAGATCGTAGACGCGCTGGGCCTCCTTGAGGCTGACGACCAGCGTCGTGTTGCGCTGGACCATCGTGGTGTCGGCGCCCGACAGGCACAGGTCGTGCGCAACGTCGTGGCCGCTGTTGCCGGTGCCCATGACGATGGCCCGGCGACCCTTCCACGCGGCGCCCGACATGTACTGGCTCGAGTGCATGACTTCGCCCGCAAAGGCCTCGAGGCCCTTCGGTTTGACGGGAATGGCGCTGACGCCGGTCGCGAAGATCACGTGACGCGGCCGCACGATCCGCTCGCGGCCGTCGGCGCGGCGCACGGTCAGGGCGTAGCGGTCGCCCGCCTCGTCGAAGGAGCCGTGCTGGAACTCGGTCGAGGTCCAGACGTTGAGTTCCATGGTGTCGGCGTAGAACTCGAGCCAGTTGGCGATCTTGTCGCGCGGGATGTAGACGGGATAGTTCTGCGGGAACGGCAAATAGGGCATGTGGTCGACGAACACCTCGTTGTGCAGCACGAGGTTGTGGTAGCGCTTGCGCCAGGCGTCGCCGATGCGCTCGTGCTTGTCGATGACCAGCGTGTCGACGCCGAGCACGCCCAGACAGGCAGCGATCCCAA
>JANOJW010000139.1:0-10987 GCA_031418955.1 Hyphomicrobiales bacterium
GACAGCGTCGACTTGGAGAGGCCCACGTCCTCGGGCCGCATGATCTCGTAAGTCTCGACGTTCTTCAGCATGCCGTCCTGGTGGATGCCGCTCTCGTGCGCGAAGGCATTCCGCCCGACCACGGCCTTGTTGTACTGCACCGGGAACGCCGCCACCGCCGATACCATCTTCGAGGCGCGCACGAACATCGAGCTGTCGACGTCGCAATAATAGGGCAGCACGTCGGCGCGCACGCGCAGCGCCATCACGATCTCCTCCAGCGCGGCGTTGCCTGCCCGCTCGCCCAGGCCGTTGATGGTGCATTCGATCTGCCGCGCACCGGCGCGGACGCCCGCCAGCGAGTTGGCGACCGCCATGCCAAGATCGTTGTGGCAATGCGTCGACCAGACGACCTTGTCGCCGCCGGGGATGGTCTCGCGCAGCCGCTTGATCAGCGCGTAGTACTCCTCCGGCACCGAATAGCCGACGGTGTCGGGGATGTTGATCGTCGTCGCGCCCTGCTTGATCGCGATTTCGCAACAGCGCGCGAGCACGTCCCACTCGGTGCGCGTCGCGTCTTCGGCGCTCCATTCGACGTTGTCGGTGTACGTGCGTGCGCGGGCGACGCTGGCGCCGGCCGCGGCGATTACCTGCTCGGCGTCCATCTGCAGCTTCCACTTGCGATGCACGGGGCTGGTCGAGATGAACGTGTGGATGCGCGGCCGCTTGGCGAACTTGACCGCCTCGCCGGCCCGGTCGATGTCGGCCAAGCTCGACCGCGAGAGGCCGCAGACCACCGAGTTCTTGACCAGCTTGGCGATCTCGCACACCGCCTCGAAATCGCCGAGCGAAGAGATCGGGAAACCGGCCTCGATGATGTCGACTCCCATCGCATCGAGCAACTCGGCGACCTTGAGCTTGTCCTCGAGCGTCATGGCGGCGCCAGGAGACTGCTCGCCGTCGCGCAGGGTTGTATCGAAAATGATGACGCGGTCCTTTGCGTCGCGCGCCTTGTTCGCGGCGATCACCGCGGCGGTGTCTTGCTTCGCGGGCTTCTTCGCTGCTTTGCCGCTTGGGCTTTTCGTGCCTTGGGATGCGCCCTTACTCTTGGTCGTGGCCATAACAATCCGTCCCTTGGGTCCAGCCAGCATCGGTCGTGAGCTGGCGCTTGATCAGCTCTGCCGTTCCCCTGAGCGCCCGCCCCGGATCGATCCGGAGCCTCGTCGGCTCAGGGGCTGGTAAGGAGGAGGGCGAGCCGGATGGGGGTCGGCATCCGAAGGCTCTGACAGAAGCAGCCAATGGCGCTCGAACGCTGGGCGGGGCCCGGCGTCGGGGAGTGCGGAGATGTCCGTCCCGTGGCGCGCATGTTGATCTGCTCTGGGGTCGCTCGTCGGCTACCCGTGAGGTGCAATTAATCGAATGCGCGGATCGATTGCAAGCTTGAAGTCGCGCTCTGTGAGGGGCCTCACGACGTAGAATGGGGTCAGACCCACGCGTGGATCTGACCCCAAGGAACGAAACACTCCGAGATCAGACCCGAAGGTCTGACGTCGCTCGCGTTACTTCTTCACCGGAGCCGTCGGCTCGGTCTTCGCAGCGGGAGCCGGAGCCGTCGCCGGCGTGCTCGGCGTCGGAGCCGCCGGTGCCGCAGCCGGCTTCACGGCGTCGACCTTCGGAGCCTCGGTCGTCACAGCCGGCGCAGCGGGCGTCGCGGGGGCGGCCGGAGCGGCCGTGGTCGCGGGCTTCGCAGCGTCAGCCTTGGGGGCCTCGACCTTCGCGGCGGGAGCTGCCGGAGTGGCAGGCGTCGCCGGCGTGGTCGCGGTCTTCGGGGCGTCGACCTTCGGCGCCTCGACTTTGGCCGCCGGAGCAGCCGGAGTGGTGGACGGAGCCGCCGGCTTGGCAGCCTCGACCTTCGGCGTCTCGACCTTCACGGCCGGGGCGGCGGGCGTCGCGGGCGTCGTCGTCGGCTTGGCATCCTGGGCGAACGCCGGGCTGCCGAGCGCGATAGCCAACGCGGCAACTGTGACGATCTTCTTCATGGGACTTGGCATCCTGATGTCTGACACGCTCTATCTTCGAGCGCCCGACTGATATGCGCCACGATTCGAGCGCGACAATGGACGCGAAGCCATGCGGGCGGCTTTATGTTTCTTCGGAGCCGTCTCGGTTTTCAGCGCCCGTTCAGGAACTTGCCGCCAGACGGCTGGCGGCGCGTCAGTCTGAATGTTCGTTCAGCCAAACGAGGTTGTAGATCCGGTTCGGACGCGCCGTCCCTCAGTCGCTGCAGCGTCGCTGGAAGGCCCCTGCTGTCCTCGTTGACACTTGATTAACCATTTATCCTACAAAACAGCACAACTTCTGAAGTATCCTCTAACGGATAGGTTGTGCCTTGATTCCAACTCGTACCCACCGGCGTTCGCGTTCGACAGTCAAATGGCGCCTGGCGGCGGTCGCTGGATTTTGCCTCCCAACGCCCGCCTGCGCGATCCCCTCCCCGGAATTGATCGTCGGCGCCCTGTCGGGCCTATCGCAGATTGGCGCGGTGATCGCGGCCATGCTCGGCGGCGGCGCGGCACTGGCGCTTCGCCGACGGGGGAACAGCCGTGCCGAGCTTGCAGCCCTCACCCGCCGGTTTCGGCGCACGATAGCTGTATTGGGGCTCATCGCCCTGTGTCTGGCGGGGCTCAACGCGATGCAATGGGTGAGCAACGCCCAAAGCCAGCGAGCGCGGCTCGAGTCGACGCTGACGCGGCCGTCGCGGTTGCCGGGCCAGCCCGCCCTCGATCCGACGCTCAAGGAACTGAACTACGCACAACAGTCGCGGCACCGGTTGGGGATGACGACGGCGCAGGCCGAGGCGCTGATCGTGGCCGGCGGTGACGCAGTTCTCATCCTCGACATCCGAGAGACGGCCGAGGTGGCGATGGGCACGTTCGTGGGGGCCCGCGCCATTCGCTTTCCCGACCTTGCCGCGCAGGCCGAACAGCTCCGTGGCAAGCGGGCCCTGCTGATCTGCCACAACGGGAACCGGAGTTCGGAGACCTGCCAGACGCTCGCCGAACAGGGTATCGACTGTCGCTTCATCGCGGGCGGGCTCGAGAAGTGGATCGTCGAGGGGCGCACGGCTGGCGGGTTCTCGCGCCGGTCGCTCGCCGACGTCCGGGCCTTGCCTGACTTTCCCAATGCCAAGCGGCTGCTCGACACGCCCGAGGTGATGGCCGCCGTGCGCGATCAGAACGCAGTGTTCGTCGATTTGCGCTATCCCGGCGAATTCGCGGCGGGGCATCTGCCGGGCGCCATCAACCTGCCGATGCGCAGCATGACGTCGCCTGCGCTTGCCACCGCCCTGGCGGCGCTGCCTGAACGGCCCGTGATTGTGCCGTGCTACGATCGGCGTAGCTGCTTTTTCGGCGAGGTGCTGGGCGAGGAACTGAGCCGGCGTGGTCGGGTGTTCCTCGGCCGCTACACGGTACCCTGGGAGTACTTCACGCCCAACCCGCCGCCGCCGCATATCGCAGCTGCGATGGCGCAAGCGAACCGCGGCTCCTGGGATCGTGCCGCCGATTGGCTTTCAGACCGCCTGCGTGATGCTGCGCACGCATGGGGATTTCTCACCGTGATCGCCGGTCTCGCGTTGCTCTGGCGGCTGATGGTGCTGCCGTTCTCTTTGAAGTCAGAGCGCGATCAGATCGCGGCGCGTCACATCGTCGGCGATGTGGCCGCGCTGAAAAAGCAGCACGCCGAAGACCCCGTGCGCCTGTCGCGGGCTCTGGGCGCACTCTACGAACGCGCCGGCATGACACCTGGCCGCAACCAGTTGGCATTGCTGCTGCTGCCGGTGCTCGCATTGTCGGTAACAGCGGTCGGGCGTGCGGCGGAAGGTGGCGGACACCGGTTACTGTGGATCACCGACCTTGGCTCACCCGACCCGCACTATGCCCTGCCGGGTGTGTTTGCGGCACTGTTCGCGGCCTACATCCACTGGTCGCTCGCCCGAACGATCCGCCACGTGGCGTTGACCTGGTTGGTTGCCGGGCCGGCTCTCGGCGCACTGGGTGCGGCGTTGCCGGCGGCGTCCGCGTTGTATCTCGTCGCAAGTGCGCTACTGCTGCTGGCTCAGCGCGCGCTCGTCGTCGGGCTGCCCATGCGCGCATGGCGTGCACTCGAACGCGGACTTGGTGGACTGCGCAAGCGGCGCGACACGTTCTTGCCGCTGGATGCGACTGCTCAATTGGCCGGCGTCGGCAACAAGGCGCGCCGGCTCGGGGCCCTCGCAGTCGCTGGCGTGGCGGTGCCAGAGGGCGTTGTGCTGGACACGACAACACTCAGCTGCTGGCAACGCGCCAGCGGCCCTGAACGCGACAAGATGTCGAAACGGATCGTGCGCGAGGTCGGGGGACGCCGATTTGCCGTCCGCAGCTCGGGAGCAGCGGAGGACGGCGCCGCACAGAGCTTTGCCGGTGTCTTCGAGAGCGTGCTCGACGTGTCGCCGCGCGAGTTGCCGCGCGCGATCGACCGCGTGCTCGCCTCGTTTGCCAGTGCCCGTGCGGCCAGCTATGCGGGCGCGAGCGGCGGCGCCAACATCATCGTGCAACGCATGGTCGAGGCCGAGCATGCTGGCGTGATCTTCACGCGCGCGCCGGACGCCGCTGGCCAGATGCTGGTCGAGCTCGTCGAGGGCACCGGCGATGCGCTGGTCTCAGGCCTCGTCACGCCGCAGCGGTTCCGGGTCGGGCGCATCAGCGCCGCGATCGAGGGACGCGCGCGCGCCCCCATAGATCTTGGCCCGCTCGTGCGCATCGCCCAGCGCGCGGAGATGGTGTTCGCGCGCCCGCAGGACATCGAGTGGACCTACGCCGGGGGGCAATTCCTGATCGTGCAGAGCCGCGACATCACGGTGGGGCCTGATGGTGTCGGCGCCGTGATCGACCGACATTGGTGCGCGGCGCTGACGGCGCTGTCGATCGCAGGCCCGAGCGCCCGGCTGGTGCGCAACGAGATCGCCGAGTTGCTGCCGCGCCCGACGCCGATTTCGCTGTCGCTGATGGAGCGCCTTTACGCGAGCGGCGGTAGCGTCGACCTCGCCTGCCGGACGCTCGGGCTCTCGTATGGTGTGAGCGAGGATGGCCCGGCAGCCTTCGTCTCCGTGCAAGGCCGTCTGTATGCGAGCGAGGCGGAAGCAAAGCGCCGGGCGCCGCGTCTGTCGCGCCTCGACGTGCGCCGTCTGCGACGCGAGGCGAACGGCATCGCTACGGCGTTCGAGGAGCGCTTTGCCCCGGACTTCCTTGCGTCGATCCGCATCGTGCGCGCGACCGACCTCGACCGGCTCGCGACGCCGGATTTGATGGATTACGCGCGCAACCTCGTCGAACGCTATGTCACGACGACACATGTGGAGGCGGAGATCATCAACCTTGGCGCCGAGTTGCTGATGGCAGAGGCGCGACGCCGGCTCGCGAAAGCGCGTATTGCGGCGACCGATGTGCTGCACGGGGCCGGCGAGACGATGATCGCCCGAACGGCGCGCGCGAGCCTGGCGATGGCCCCTTGCGCACGGATGGCACTGCTGGGACGCGATTTCGGCCACCGCGCCGTACTCGATTATGAACTTGCAATGCCGCGCTACAGCGAGGACCCGACCGGGCTCGAGGCCTTCGCAGCAAGTCAGATGGCAATGGCGAAACCAGCGCCGCGTCGCACATTACCTGACAAACTTGCCGACGCCGTCGAACAGGCAACGCGTTTCCAGACGCTCAAAGAAGATGCCAAGCACATCGTGTTGATGGAGCTGGCGGAGATCCGGCGAAGCCTCGTCGCGATCGACCGGCGGTTCGCGCTCGGCGGGAGCATCTTCCACCTGTCGCTGGATGAGGCCTTGGCGCTCGACATGGAGACCCGCGGCCGGCAGCTCGTGATTGCCCTCGAACGACAGGCCGCCGCCGAAGCGATGGCGCAGTTGCCCTCGCTGCCCCCTACGCTGACACTGCCCGAGCTCGAGCGAGCGACCTGGAGCGCGCGGCCGGCTCGAGGCGTTGCCGAAGGTGCGCTCCAGGGCGAACGAGTTGCAGGACGCACCGCCGTCGAGGGGCGCGCGCTTTGCGTGCCGCCGCATCACGCCGAGGCTGGGCTGCCGCTCGAAGGCTTTCGTGACGGCGACATCATCGTCACCACCCTCGTGCATCCGGCCTGGTTGCCGTTCGTCCTGCGCTCGGGCGGCGTCGTCTCGGAGACCGGCGGCTGGCTCAGTCACATGGCGATCATCGCCCGCGAGCGGGACATCGCGATGATCGTTGGAGCAAGCGGGCTTGAGCGAATTGCGCAGGGCGCGAGGCTACGGCTGCACCTCGATGGACACATCGAGGTGCTGGATCATACCCGACAGCACGCACCCGGTGACGACCCGCGTATGGGTTCTCTTCCCGCGCCGTTCACGGCGGCTTTGCATCGCGCAGCCGACGCGGCGCCATTTCACACCGGCCCGCACACTTGAGGGTTCATCGCGCAACTCGATGGCGGCGCAGGCGCACGTAGAAGGCGCCATCGCCGCCGTGATTGATCGCGGCCGACGTCAAGCTCACGACGAGTCCCCGCAGCGCGGGCTCCGCGATCCACAGCGGCACCATGCGTCGCAAGATGCCGCGCTCGGGCCGGTCCATCACAGTGCCGGTGCTGTCGTCGTCGCGGGCGGCGCGCACACCTTTGCCGGTGATGACGAGCACCATCGTCATGCCTTGCGCCGCGCAGGAGGACAGAAACGCCGAGAGACGCCGGTGGGCCTCGTCCTGGCGCGAGCCATGGAGATCGATGCGGGCCTCGATCTCGGTCTGCCCGGTGGCGACGCGGCGCGCCTTGCGACGCTCGAACTCGGCGAGCGGCGGCGGCTCGACCTTGCGCGGGGAGCGCGATGGCGCACGGATGGCGACGGGCTCTGCGGGCTCGACACGCAGCGATTTCGGTTGCGTGACGCTGGGCGCGGGTTTCACATTGGGCGGCGATACGTCGGGCACGCGGGGCTTGGCGTTGCGCAGCGGCTCGACGGTGGCGGCCGTATGCGCCCATAGCGCGGCGTCGTCGGATGGGGACGCCTCACCGGTGGCGCCCGCCGCCTTGCGCCGGGATGGGCGCCGGCTCATGGCTTGGCCTTCTGCTCTACCGGCTTGCCGAGGAGCTGTGGCTCAACTGGGGGCGGCGTCCGCGCCTGCAGCACGAAGAGGTGCCCCGGGTGCTTGGTGATGCCGGCGATGCGTGCGGCCGTTTCACCGGAGCCGAAGTAGATGTCGCCCCGCTCTGGCCCTTTGATGGCCGAACCGACGTCGTGGGCCACCATCAGTCGGTTGTAGGGCTTGCCTTTCAAGGCATGTGTGAGGCTCGGCGCCGAGACATAGACAGGCGCGCCGAGGACGTGGAAGCGCGGATCGACGGCGAGGCTGCGCCCGGAGCTCAGCGGCGTCATCAGCGCGCCGAGTGGGGCGGCCGCGTCGTTGGGCAATTCCTTGAAGAACACATACGAGGCGTTCTGGTGCATGGCCCGTTTGCCCCTGGCCTCGTCGGCCCGCAGCCAGCGGCCAAGAGCGCCCATCGACATGCGGTCGGCGGCGAACAGGCCGGTGTCGATGAGATGGCGTCCGATCGAGGTGTAGGGATGCCCGTTCTTGCCGTCGTAGTGGACGCGCACGACACTGCCGTCCGGCAGCCGGATGCGACCCGATCCCTGGATCTGGAGGAAGAACACGTCGACGGGATCGGCGAGATAGAGCAATTCGAGGTTTTGCCCCTTCAATGCGCCGGCATCGATCTCGGCGCGCGTCGCGTGCGGCACCATGCCCGCCGCCGTCTTGCGCATATGCGTGAAGGCGGTGACAGGCGCCGCGCGCTGGGTCTCGTCGACGACGTTCACGAGATCGGCGGGCCGGCGCAGGATCGGCGTCTGGAAGCGTCCATCGCGCTTGCGGGAGCCGTCGATGAGCGGCTCGTAATAGCCGGTCAGCAGGCCCTGCGGGTTGGCGTGAACGACGCGCTGGGGTTGGAAATGCCGTTCGAAAAAGGCGCGTGCCTCGATGCGGGTCGCTTTGGGCGCCAGAGCGGTGGCGCTTGCGCAGGCAGCAACGAGGGCCGCCGGGATCGGGTTGCGGCCGGTCTTCGGCGGCGACTTGGCCATCGCGGCGACTTTGGGACAGGACACCAGAAAGGCTTTGAAGGCCGCCAGGTGATCGTCGTCGGCCCAGCCGGGAAGATCGCCGAACGAGATGGTCGCGAACCGTGCGGACTGGTTGGGCATCTGCAGCGGTGGAGTTTGAGGGGCGTTCGAGGATGTGGTGATGGGCGAGGCCACCGGCGTCGTTGGCCCGGCATTCGATGCACCAGGAGCCTGGGGCTCGCGCGCGACCACGTCGGCTACGCTCACTGCAAACAGCAGCGCGCACCCGATGCCGGTACCGCGCCGGGCGGCGAGGCGGGTCATCCACTCCGTCACAAAGCCCCCCGTCCGATGGCTCCCGTTCCGAGGCGGCGTGGGCCCCTATTGTGGCTTCAGTTCGGCGCCTGGGTCGCGATCAGCTTCCAGTTGGGATCGCGGGACGCAGCCTCGCGGGCGAACGTCCAGATGTCCACGACCTCACGCTTCTTGTTGGGGTCGCCGGCGATCACCACACCTGCCCGGTCGCGGGTGGCGGTGAACAGCTCGCTCACGAACTTGACGCTGATATGGGCGACGTCCTTACGCAGCTCGGCCTCGATGACGTCGGCCTTGTTGATGCCAACGAAGCTCTGGTCGATCTGCTCGCCACGGCTCTCGCGCTCGGAAATAGCCGACGCGAAGCCGTCGAACACCTCGCGCGACAGCAGGGTCTTCAAGATCTTGCGGTTACCCTCGGCGAAGGAGGTGACGATCATTTCATAGGCCTGTCGGGCGCCCTTGAGGAACTGCTCGGGATCAAACGTGCGATCGGCCTCCTGGATGGCGATCAAGCCCTTGAGCACGGCCTCGTCGCCACCGGCAAACGTGCGCACCTTGGCCTCCAGATCGGCGACCGGCTGGGGTGCTGGTTGCGGCTCGGGGGCGGTGGCCGGCCGATCACGGCGTGGCATGGCGACGACCTTGTCCTGCGCCTGCGCCGCGCGCGCCCGTTCCTGCGCCCGCAGCCGCTCCACGCGCGCATCGTCCTCGTTGGAGCGCTTGCCGAGCACGCTCCTCAGCTTCAGAATAATGACCACCGCCAGCACCAGAAACACCAGCGTGAAGATGTCGAAATTGCCGTTCATGCTCTATGGTGCTTTCCGACAGAGGTGTTTTCGACAGACTGAGCGATGCTGTCCAGGTGATGTATGCGCGACGTTCCGGAGAGACAAGACGGGAAAACGCGACACGCGACGTTGACGCCACGACTTCCGATCCGCGGGCTTCGACGGTTGGCTCCTGCCCGCCCGGATCAGTTGATCGGAAACGGCGCCGAACTTAAGGCATATCCCGTGCGCTGCCAAGCGCTTGCGGAGGCCCCCAAGACGCAGGGGAGCGGCCGATGAGCTACGCCTGGTTGATCTTGCTGCTGGCTTGGCCGCTGATCGAGATCGCGGTGCTGATCAAGGCCGGCGGCTGGCTCGGGTTCTGGCTGACGCTCGGGATCGTCGTCGGCACCGGCATGATGGGCACGGCGGTGTTGATGCGCTACGGCATCGAACAGGCAAGGAAGCTGCAGGAAGCGATGGGCCGCGGCGAGCCACCGTTGCTCGCGATGATGGACGGAGCGCTCGTCGCCACCGCCGGCATCCTGCTGATCGTGCCTGGCCTGTGTGCGGATGCGCTGGGCCTCGTGTTGCTGATCCCGCCAGTCCGCACGCTCCTGTCGCGCTGGCTGCTGCGTTCGATGCTGGGATTGAGCGAGGTGGACATCAAGCGGCCAAAGCAGCAGCCAG
This sequence comes from Hyphomicrobiales bacterium, assembly GCA_031418955.1. Taxonomy (GTDB): domain Bacteria; phylum Pseudomonadota; class Alphaproteobacteria; order Rhizobiales; family Hyphomicrobiaceae. The sequence goes on from JANOJW010000139.1 coordinate 9,892, forward strand.
CGGAACGCGGACCCCAACCGTCAGCGCCGTTCCCTCCCGACGGCCCGGTGATCGAGGGTGAATTCGAGCGGATCGACGAGCGCACGCTCGATCCTGGCCGGCGGCGGCCGTCGGACGACCGGGAGCCGAGGTAACGCACGCGAGCCACCCGATCATCCAGTTCGCGGCACACCGGCGACGGGGGCCGAGCTTGGGTTCGCTACCGGTTCAATTTGGGGTCCACCGACGATCTCGGCGAGAGCCGGCTCCAGATTGGCGTGCCGGAACACGAAGCCCGAAGCGATTGCCTTCGCCGGCAACACGCGCTGACCCGACAGCAGGATCTCATCTCCCATCTCGCGGAGGACCAGGCGTAGCGGCAGCGCCGGTAGCGGAAAGATCGCGGGGCGGCCCAGCGCGCGTCCGAGCAGGCGTGAGAAGTCCGCATTGCGCACGGGGTTGGGCGCCGTGGCGTTGACCGCACCGTCGAGCGACGGCGTCGCGATGACGTGGACGATCAGCCGGACGAGGTCGTCGCGCGTGATCCAGCTCATCCACTGCCGCCCGTGCCCGATGCGTCCACCGACACCGAGGTCGAATGGCGGCAACAGGCGGCCCAGAATGCCACCCGATCGATCGAGCACGAGACCGATCCGCAGCGACACCGTTCGCACCCCACGGCACGCGGCCCGAATGGCGGTCGATTCGACCGTCCGGCACGAGCGGGCGCCAAACCCCTCGCCTGGGGCATCGGTCTCGGTCAGGATCTCGTCGCCACGCGGGCCGTACCAGCCGACCGCCGACGCCGAGATCAGCACCGCCGGCTTCGTCTCGAGCCGATCGGTGAGCGTGAGCAGTCCCTTCATGATCCGCAGGCGAGACCACAAGATGCGGAAGCGATTGGCGCGCGTCCATGGCCAGTCGGCGATCGGTGCTCCGGCCAGATGCACGATGGCGTCGATCCGGGTCGCCGACGGGATCTGATCGAGCCGCGTGACGAGCATGACAGGCGCTGACAGGCTTGCGGCCTTCCCTGGCGAACGAACCAGCGCGATGACGTCGTGCCCGCCGGCTGACAGTGCTGCAGCCAGCCGTTCGCCGACGAAGCCGGTGGCGC
>JANOJW010000140.1:0-15059 GCA_031418955.1 Hyphomicrobiales bacterium
GCGGCCTGTTGAGCCGCAGTGACGATCGGCAAAGCGTTGATGGTGTTGAGCTGCGCCTGGGTAATCGCGGCGCCGGGCACCGTGTTCGATCCGGACGGCCAGGGCGGTCCGCTCCCCGATCAGGTCGTCCAGGCTGACGACGATGGCGTTCCCGGACCAGGCGGAGAGGTTGCCGGTAATGTGATCGCCACGGACTTCCGCGGTCGCAAGATGGCCTACGACGACGAGCTGCTCGACAAGCACTTCGTCGCCGGTGACGGCCGCGTCAACGAGAACATCGGCCTGACCACGGTCCACCACGTCTTCCACAGCGAGCACAACCGCCTCGTCGACCACACGCAGGACGTGACGATTGCCACCGGAGATCTCGCCTTCGTCAATCAGTGGCTGGACACCGCGATTACCCAGGCGCAGCTCAACACCATCAACGCTTTGCCGATCGTCACTGCGGCTCAACAGGCCGCCAAGGCCGCGGCCATCGACGCCCTCGACTGGAACGGCGAGCGCATCTTCCAGGCGGCCAAGTTCGGCACCGAGATGCAGTATCAGCATCTCGTGTTCGAGGAGTTCGCGCGCAAGGTGCAGCCGCAGACCAACATCTTCGCCGGCTACGACATCACCATCGACCCCAAGATCGTCGCCGAGTTCGCGCACGCCGTCTACCGCTTCGGGCACTCGCAGCTGCGCGAGAATGTCGACCTGGTCGATGTAAACGGGGTCGCGACCGACGTCGGCCTGATCGAGGCCTTCCTCAACCCGGTGCTGTTCAATACTACGGGCGGCATTGGCGCCGAATCGGCCGACATCGCGGCCGGCGCAATCGTGCGCGGCATGTCGCGTCAGGTCGGCAGCCACATCGACGAGTTCGTCACCGGCGCGCTGCGCAACAACCTGCTCGGCCTGCCGCTCGATCTTGCCGCCATCAACATCGCGCGTGCCCGTGAGACCGGCGTTCCGACGCTGAACGAATTTCGCACGCAAATGCATACGCTGACCGGCGATCCCAAGCTCGACCCCTATACGAGCTGGGTCGACTTCGCGGCGCATGCGAAGCACGAGCTCTCCGTCGTCAATTTCATCGCTGCCTACGGTACCCACTCGGCGATCACGGGAGCGACGACGCTGGCGGACAAGCGCGCCGCCGCACTCGAGCTGGTGCTCGGTGTCGATGCGACTGGTGCTGCGACCACGCTGGTTGGCCGCGATGATTTCCTGAACGCAACGGGCGCCTTCGCCGGCGGCTCGCTCGGCGGCCTCAACAATGTCGACCTGTGGATCGGCGGCCTCGCCGAGGCCATCGAACCGTTCGGCGGCCTGCTCGGCTCGACCTTCAACTTCGTCTTCGAAATCCAGATGGAGAAGCTGCAGGACGGTGACCGCTTCTACTACCTGACGCGCACCGCCGGCCTCAACTTCCTCACCCAGCTCGAGGGCAACTCGTTCGCCAGCCTCATTCAGCGCAACACCGATCTCAATCTCAACGAGAGCGATATCAACCACTTCTCGACGCATCTGCCGGCCGACATCTTCTCGACGCCAGCCTACATCCTCGAGGCGCACGTCGCGCTGCAGCAGGACTTCGACCCGACCCAGTCCGAGGCTCAGAGCCCGATCATATTGGGCACACCGGGCGGCGATCTCGGCCGCGATCCGATCGGCGGCGGCATCTTCCGGCCGCTCGTCATCCGCCGCGACGCCGATGGCGACGGCAACGCCGAATACCTCGAGTACACCGGCGTCGACCACGTCGTGCTCGGCGGCACCAACCGCAATGACCACCTCAAGTCCGGCATCGGCGACGACACGCTGTCGGGTGACGGCGGCAACGACCGTCTCGAGGGCGGCGACGGCGCCGACACGCTGATTGGCGGCACCGGCGACGACATCCTGATCGATGTCGGCGGCGTCGGCGACAACCTCAAGGGCGGCGACGGCAACGACGTACTCATCTCGGGCAGCGGCGAGGCCCTGCTGCTGGCCGGCTCGGGCAAGGATTACGTGCTTGGCGGCCAGGACCTCAAGGAGACCTTCGGGGGCGACGGCGACGACTTCGTCAGCGCCGGCGACAGCTCCAATATCGTGTTCGGCGGCGAGGGCAACGACTGGGTCGAGGGCGGCGCCCAGGCCGACCTGCTGCAGGGCGACAACGGCGCCCCGTTCCAGGACAGCGCGATCATCGGCAACGACGTCATCCTGGGTGGTGGCGGCAATGACGACTACGACGCGGAGTCGGGCGACGACATCCTGGTTGCCGACACCGGAATCACGCGCCACGAGGGCATGCTCGGCTTCGACTGGGTCACGCACAAGGACGACCCGTTTGCAGCGGACACGGACCTCTTCTTCACCGGCGCCCTGCTGCCGTCCATCGCGAACAACCGCGACCGCTTCGACCAGGTCGAGGGCATCTCCGGCTGGCAGTTCAACGACACGTTGCGCGGCGACAACGCCGACGTGGCGGGCGGTCTGCTGCTCGGCCACGAGCTGACCAACTTCGACCTCATCACGGGGCTGCGCGGCGGGACTAACGCCCTGTTCGCCACCGGCACCACGGTGTTCACCGGCGGCAACATCATCCTCGGCGGCGGCGGCAGCGACGTCATGGAGGGCCGCGGCGGCAACGACATCATCGACGGCGACCGTTGGCTCAACGTGCGCATCGAAGTTCGCCAAGGGACGACGGTCGGCACGACCGACAGCATCACGGGTATCGTCTCCGGCGGCCAGTTCAACGGCCAGCGGCTCAACATGCTGATGGAAAACGGCCTGGTCAATCCCGGCAATCTGCACATCGTCCGCGAGATCCTCGACGCCGGTCCAGCTGGTATCGACACCGCCGAGTTCTCCGGCAACATCGCCGACTACACGATAACGGGTCCCAACGCTCAAGGCTTCCGTACTGTCACGCACAACAACGGCGGCGCTGATGGTGTCGATCTCGTGCGCAATGTCGAGGTGCTGCAGTTCGCGGACGGGCGCATTTTGTCCGCCGGCATCAACAACACTGCCGCGACAGGTGAGATGGGGCTGGTCGGTGCTCCAGGCGTCGGCCAGACGTTCAGCCTGACAATCGGCAACGTGTTTGACGCGGACGGCCCCCCGATCCCGAATCTCGCGACCTTCCAGGTCACCTGGCAGGTCGAGCTCCGTCCCGATACGGAACCGGGCGTGTTCACCGATATTCTCGATCCGGCCCTGGGCGCGACGTTCACCGGCCCAACCTTCACGCCACTGCCTGGCATGGAGCTCGAGGGCCTGCGCATCCGCGCCCGCGCTTCCTTCACCGATGCCACCGGTCTGCGCGAGGTCGTCGTGTCGGCGCCATCGATCGGGCTCGCCGCGCAGTCCGTGATCCCCAACCCGATGACGCCTGGCATCGACTTCGCCTTCGGTACGCTCGGCAACGACACCATCGATGCCCTTGCAGGTGACGACGACGTGTTCGGCTTCGCCGGCAACGATACCTTCATCGATAATCTCGGGAACGACATCTACAACGGTGGTCTCGATACCGACGTCGTCGTCTTCAACGGCAACAGGGCCGACTTCGTCATCGAGATCACGCCGGCAGGTGTGATCGAGGTGGTTGCGAATGGAGAAGAGGACGCGGTCATCGGCATCGAGCTGCTGCGGTTCGCTGACGGCCTGTTCCAGATCCAGTTCGACGCCAACGGCGATCCGGTGCTCGACGTCGACGGCAATGTGTTAATCACTCCGGTCACCGAAGCCCCGGCAGACGCCATCAACGATACGGCAACGACAGTCTTCGCCACGCCGGTCACGCTGAATGTCCTGGCGAACGACACGGGCGCCGACGCAGGTCAGGTTCTGTCCATCACCCAAGTGGATGGCCAGGCAATTGCCGAGGGCGGTGCGGCGGTTGCTGTCGCCAATGGCAATGGCTCGATCGTCATGACGGCCGGCCGGCTCGTGTTTACGCCCACCGTCGGCTTCGCTGGGGTAGCCCAGTTCACCTACACGATGACTGACGGCGCCGGGGCCGACACGGCGACCGTGCAGGTCACCGTCAACGCCGACACGCCACCCGCCATTGGTGTGGGCAGCGCATTCGGTTCGGGTGTGCCGACGTCCACCATCATCATCCCCGAGAACATGACCGCGGCAACTGTGCTGTTCGACATGAACGCGTCGGACCTGCAGCCCGGGACCTTGACGTTCTCGCTCGTCGGTGCCGATGCCGGACGGTTCGACATCAACCCGACGACTGGCGTGATCACCTTCAAGGCGTCACCCGACTTCGAGATCCCCACAGATGCCGGTACCGACAACGTCTACAATTTCTCGGCAGTCGTGACCGACGGCAGCAATCTCTCCGCATCCCAGGCACTGACCGTCAACGTCGCGAATGCCAACGATGCGCCGACCGGCACGTTGCGGATGAACCGGTTGAATACCGCCATTGGCCTCGTCCTCGTCAACAACCTGATCCAGGATGTCGACGGGATAGGCGCCAACTTCCGCCTGTTCTGGGAGGCGCTCGGATCGGCGGCCGCGAACTTCGTCGAGTTCGCCCCAGGTTCCGACCTGACCCAAGTCCAGATCGCGGCCAACCAGGACTCGATCATCCAAGGCGTCGCTACGTGGACTGACGGCGGCGGCACCGCCGAGCGGCTCACTTCCGTGGATATCGCAAGGGTCGGCACCATCGCTGGCGACGACGTGATCAACGGTGATGGACGCAACGAGCACATTTTCGGGCTCGCCGGCAACGACACCCTGAACGGCGGCGATGGCAACGACTCGCTTGATGGCGGCGCGGGTGCTGACGTGCTCAATGCCGGCGCCGGCAATGACGTCGTGTTCGCCGACAACCTCGACACCGGCATCGACGGCGGCACCGGGATCGACCAGGTCAACTTCGTTTCGACGGCGAACTTCATCAACCCGGTTTTCGTCAACAACGTCGAGGTGGTGTTCGGCTCATCGGCTAATGATTACATCATCGTCGGCACTGCATCGCAAGGCGTGGAGATGCACGGCGGCGATGGCAACGATATGCTGAGCGGCGGCGCATTCGGCGATACGATCTTCGGTGACGCGGGCCGAGACTTCCTGTTCGGCGGCGGCGGCGACGACACCATCCACGGCGGGGCCGGTGACGACGTCTTGAGGGGTGATGCTGGTACCGACACCCTGATCGGCGGCGATGGCGACGACACCTACAACATCGACACCGCCGACACGATCGTCGAAACGGCAACCGGCGGCACGGCGGATACAGTCTATGCGACGTTCAACTATACGCTGCATGACAATGTCGAGAGGGCCGTTGCCATATCGACCGGAGTTCAGAGCCTCACCGGCAATAGCAGCGACAACTGGCTGCTCGGCAACTCAGCCACGAACACTCTGCAAGGCGGCGAAGGTGCAGATCTGCTCTATGGCTATGGTGGCGACGACTACCTGATTGGCGATGCCGGTGTCGATTCACTGATCGGCGGAATCGGCAACGACGTCTATGTCGTTCAGGATGAACTGGACGTCATTTTCGAGAACGCCGACGAAGGTCTCGATGTCGTGATCACGAGCGCCGATCATTCATTGGACGCCAATGTCGAATACATCCACTCGACCGGTGCCGGCAACATCAACCTCACTGGCAACGAACTCCACAACGGCATCTACGGCAACGCTGGCAACAACGTTCTGTTCGGTGGTGCCGGTTCCGACATCCTCAGCGGCGGGACCGGGTTCGACATCGCCGAGTACGACGGGCTCGCCAGCCTGTACCAGATCGCCATGCAGACGGACGGCTGGGTGCGCGTCACCGACAATAGAGGCCCGGCCGGCGACTCGGACCTCTTGCAGGGCATCGAGCGGATCCGCTTCCGCGGCGACGGCATCGAGATCGATTTCTGATCGGTGTTGAAGTCGGATTGCGTGACGAGACTCAGTTGAGAGGTGGCCCCGGTTGTTCGGACGGTTGCAGCGCTACTGGCGGCGCACAATTGCGGCCGGTCCGTTCGCCGGGTGACGGGGCGGCATTCGGATGCTGATCGAGAGCTCCGACCGCCCCACTGCGCATCCAGCGATGGCGCGAGACATTGCTGAAGCCGCCGGCTCGTTGGAGGTGCAGCCCGAAACCTCATACCTTGCGGTAATCGTCCGACGGGCCCGGCCAGCCCTTGTGGCGGGCCTCGTAGACCTTGGCGTCGATGTAGAAGCGGTACCAGAAGCCCTGCAGGATATGGAAGGTCAGGCCCGGCACGCCGTCGAGGAAGCCCAGGCACAGCACATAGCGGTAGAAGAAATACAGAAACGGCCGCACGAACAGCGGCGTGCGCGCGTAGACCTTCTCCTTCAGCCAGCGTGTGCGGTTCACCTTGGCGCCGATCAGCTTGCCCTCGATCGCCTGCGACTCCGCCAGGCGCCCCGCTTCCGCCGCCTGGATCTCGGCCAGCTCGCCGCGCGCCGTGGCGAGATGCTTCTCGGTGAAATAGTCGAGGCTGTTCTTCTTGTTGTCCTCGAGGAAGTCGTTCTTCATCGCGCCGGTCGCGCCGTCGACGATCAGGTGCTCCTCGGTGCGCTCCTCGTAGCGCGCACTCCCCTTCCTGAACAGGCGCACGATGTGATGGGGATACATGCGGCCCCAGCGCAGCCATCGGCCCATCCAGTACATGCGCCGGTTGAGTGAATAGGCGGCGATCCCCGGCTCGCTGCCGACGCGCGCCAGCATCTCGGCCTTCAGCTTGTCAGGCACCATCTCGTCGCTGTCGAGACGTACGATCCAGTCGTACTTGATCGGCACGTTGTCGAGCGCCCAGTTGAACTGGATCGCCTGATTGACGAACGGGTTCTGGTGCACCTTGGCGCCATACTCGCGGCAGATCTCGAGTGTGCGATCCTTCGAGAAGCTGTCGATGACGATGATGTCGTCGGTGAGGTCCTTCACCGACTCGAGGCAGTTCCTGATCTGCACCTCGTCGTTGTAGGTCAGGATGATGACCGAGATCATTCGCAATCGCCCCCAACACGCGCTCATGGGCCCGCGCCAGCCGCCGCATCGACCACGCCGTGCCGGTCACCGTTGGCTACATTTCCGTTGCCATGTCGGGAATGCGCTTCTGTGTCGCGAACAGGAAGCAGCGATCCTTGAAATACACGGACGTGCAGTGCGGCAGCACGACCCCAGGCGAATGTCCGAAAAAATCAACGCGCTGGATGTCGAGGTGGCGGGTCGCCTCGTGGAAGCCGTAGCTTTCGGCATCGTCGCAGATGAGCGCACCACCCGGCTTGAGCGCCGCCAGAGCGATCGGCACCAGGACTTCCCTGAACTCGGCGTCGATCACCACGACGTCGAACGCCTCCGTGCCCGCGCCGGCCAGAACGGCCTGGACGCCGCCAAGAAAACGGCCTTCGTCGGCAGCCGAGACGTGATGCAGCTGCACGTTCCCCGGGATCATCTTGACCAGCTCGCTGTGCCAGGCCGCATCGCATTCGATGGTCACCACCGCCTCGGCGTTGGCCGCCCACCAGAGGCTCGATTGGCCGCCGCCGAACTCCAGCACCCGGCGCCCCTTGAAGTCGGTATGCTGTAGCAGATGGATGCACGGATAGGTGTACCAGGGCAGCGGGTCGCCGCGGCGTGAGACGGCTTTCTCGCGCAGGCTGCTTTTGAAGTGCCCGGTCCAGCGGCTGAACACCACCGGTGTCGCGAGGCCCGTTGCCAGGGCGCGAATGGGTCGCCAGATGAAACCTGGCAGCATCACCTTGAACGGTGCAAAGACCTTCTGGATCGCGGTCTTCATACCTTGCGTGCTTTCATCCAGAACGTCGTGCCGAGCAGCCAATTGCCGGTCACAGCCGGATAGGGGGCTGTGAACGGCACCAGCTTCTCGATGACCATGCCGTGCTTGCGGAAGATCGAGGCGTATCCCTGCGGACGGAACAGCCGCACTGGGTTGGCGTGCTTCTCGTTCCAGACCCGGTAAACCGAGAGCGGGCACAGATGGTTCGCATCCATGCTGAGGAAGAGACCGCCGGGCTTCAGGACATCGACAATGCGCTTGGCAAAGTCCTCGAACATGGGCACGAGCAACATCATGGTCAGGCTGGCAAAAACGACGTCGACTTTCTCCGGCACCTCGACGGAGCGAAAGTCACCCGGCAACTCGACGTAGCGCGGATCGTCGACGCGTGTCGCCTGCAGCCGCTCCGGTATGATGTCGTTGGCGTAATACCGCTTGCAGCCGTACTGCATGAACAGCGGAATGTACTGCGAACAGCCGGCGCCGATTTCCAGAATTGTCTTGTCCCGGAACTCTTCGGGTTGGATCACTTTCGACAGATACTTCGCGATGAGCACGTCGACCGGCGTGTGGACAATCCCGATGTTGACCCGATCCGAGTAGCGATCGAGGATCACCTGCGTATGGGGGTCTGGCCGTGGTTCACTAGTTGTCACGAATGAGCTCCTCGTACACCGAGTTGAAGGCACGTGCCACTTCGCTCAGATCGAAGCGGCCGGCGCAACGGCGGGCGCCCTTCTGTAGTTCTATGCGTGGTCGCGTCAAGAGGTCCAGCGTCGCCGAAGCGATCGTGCCGGGCTCGTTGTCGACCCACCGACCTGCCCCATCGGTTTCGATCACCGCCCAGGGCGTGTGTCGACTGGCGATCGTCGGCAGTCCACAGGCCAACGCCTCGAGGCATGCGAGCCCGAAGTTCTCGCTGTGGGAAGGGAAAAGAAAGGCGTCGGCGCCTTTGAGAAACGCGACCTTTTCGTCGCCACGCACCTCCCCGATGAGCCGCGCATGCGCCGCCAGGCCCTTCGCCTTGATCAGGTCTTCCAGTCGCGGGCTGTCACCGTCGTCGCCTCCCGCGATCAGCAGAACGGCGCCGGGGTGATGGTCACGGATCCGACCCAGGGCCTCGACGAGGAGGTCGAACCCCTTGACCGGGTGCAATCGCCCCATCGCCGCCAGGACGATCGACTCTGAGGCGGCAACGCTGCATCCCGGAAAGAACCTGCGGAGATAGTCGCCCCTGCTGAGGGTGCTCGCGCGCTCGAACACCGAGCAATCGATCGCATTCGGAACGACCGAGACACTGGCATTGGCCATGTTGGCCACCACGTCGTCGCGCTCTGAATCGGACGTCGCATGCCAGCGGACCCGTCGGGGATCCCTGACCAGGGGCTGAATAAGCGTGGCGAGCCACGCCCGCTTGGCCCATTTACGCTTGCTGCCGAGCGCCCACTGCGAGAAAATGCCCCTTGGAGAGATCAACACAGGCTTCTTGTGCCAGCGCGAGAGCATCAAGGTCTGGGCCGCATGCAACGACCACACGTCCTGCAGGTGGATCAGATCAGCTGCGGCGATATGCCGGCCGATGTTGCGCGTGAAGGGCCAGGAATAGCGGCTCGTGATCGTGTCCTCGTAGTACCGAACGGCGTAGTTGGTTTCAATCTGGACCAGGTTGGCCGTATCGATGGCGATCCGGCCCCGGCCGTTGGAGTTGGTCGTTGCGACGAGCACCTCGGTGCCCGACCGCGCCAGCGCTTGCGCGCAGGAATGCATCGATATCACCGGCCCGCCATAGGCCGTGGCCGGATAGTATCCGACGGAGACATGTAGAACCTTCACACCACCCCCACGTTGCCGTTCACTCTGCCAGATCGCGCGCCAGCGCGGACACCGATTGCGGCAAATCGCTGTTGGCCACCGCCAGGTTGTCGCTGACGTGCTGCCGGGAGAACATGGAGTTGAGTACGACGCCCGTGCGGTTCGTCGCAAGGGCATGGGCCAGCCGCGCGCGCCGCAAGCCCTCCTCACGGCGTCCGCCGAAGCCGTGCCGCCGCAATGCCGCGTCGATGGCGTCGCCACCCCGTGCCAGGGTCTGCTCGATCGATTGCGGCAAAGGGCTGCGTGCCACCGAGTGCGTCACCAACAAAGCCCCCGGAAATGCCGCGGCGGGCTCGCTGGCAACCGCTCCGTCGCGCAGGTGATCCTCACAGCTGATCTGAACATGGGCAATTGGAAGCTTCAGCGCCACGGCGCGACGCGCGGCGTCGAGCGTACCAGCCACGCCAATGGCGCGCGCCTTGCCCTCCCGCAACACACGCTCGAGCGCGCGTGCGACGTCCTCGCGGTCGAGATCGGCGAATTGCGGATCGTGCAGCGCCAGGACGTCGACCTGTTCGGTGCCCAGGCGGCGCAGGCTTTGCTCGATGCTCTCGGCAATGAGTGATCCCGTGATCGGGATCGGCTCCGCTTCCGGCCGACCACGTGCGGCGAGTGTCCGCAGCCCCGGCAGGGCGCGGACCAAGCTTCGGGCCAGCGGACGGGCGAGCCGAGAGACCGATGACAGTGCCGGCGGGGCGATACCGACCTTCGTGCACACGAAGATGCGCTCACGCCGACCCTTCACGAATTTGGCGAAGATGCTCTCGCACTGGCCGTCGCCGTAGGAGGGGGCCAGATCGAACCAAGTCACGCCTTGCTCATGCGCGTACGCTAGCGCTGCCAGGCCTTGCCTTTCACTGATGCGCGAGCCAAGCGAGGCGCAGCCAAAGCCGATCCGCGATGCGGCGGCAAACAGGGTCGGTCTCGGCTCCATCGAGGTCATGAGCGGCTCACCTCGGCCGTTGCCACAGGGCGTCTTCGCAGGAGCCCGTCGAGATGGGTCGCAAGCCGCAGCGCGAGTGCGACTGCGGGAAATGTCGGGTTGGCCTGACTGGACGAGCGGAACACGGACGAGCCGGCGATGAACAGATTGTCGGCGTCGAAAACCTGACAATCGGCGTTCACAACGCCATCTGACGCCGACGTCCCCATGCGGCAGAGGCCAATCTGGCTGAAGCCATCGCGCAGGTTGTCGCCGATGGCCCGCCGCAACGCTGCATGCCCGTCTGAGCTGCCATCAAGGTCCAGCCGGCCGAGCCTCGCTTTCTGCAAGGCCTCGTCCAACCGGATGTGGCTTTGCAGGACGCCGTCGACATCGTCGTCGGAAAACCGGAAATCGATCACCAATCGTGGCATGCCAAGCGGATCTGAATCACCGCCGAGCGTGACGCGGCTCTCCCGTCGCGGCAACTGCTCGGCATGATAGTGCAGCGGATAGACGCCGTCCGCTGCATGCACGAAGAAGAACGGCTTGCGGCGCTTGAGGGCCAACCACTGGTGCGCGAGCCCCCACAGGTCCCGCAGAGCACCGGGAAAGTGGCGGGCGACGTTGCCGATGTGCGCCATGCGCCGCGGGTTGGTGCTCATCTGCATCTGGCGGATGGCCTCGGGCACGAACCTGTTGGCCAGCATCGGCACCGATAGAATGAGGAACAGCATCGACAGCAGGGCGCTGTTGTGGTCCGGGTCGGACATGACGGGATTGGTCGGCCAGAATGCGACATTCGGCAAGCCGTGCCGGTCGACCACGGCGTCGGCAAGTGCGAGGCGCGAGCGCACGGCGACGGCCCCCTCGTCACGATAACGAAACAGGCGGCCGAAGCTCGGGTCTGCAAATCGGATGCGCGCCGGATGCCCGGACAGATGCCCCATGTAATAGCGGCCGAGGGGTCCGTTATCGCCGCCGAGGGCCCTTGGCTGCCGGCGCTGTGCGGTCAACAGCAGTCGTGCCGTCTCGAGGCCACCACAGGCCAGAACGTACAGTCTGGCGCCGCTGAACTCATAGCGCTCGTCGGCATCGGCGACGAGCAGCGATACGACCCGCTGGTCGCGAAACGTCACATCGACGACAGTTGCTCCCGTCACGATCGTCAGGCCTGCGGCGGCAATGCCGCGAGATGGCCGTCGGGGCAGGATCGGCTCGGCACACCACCGCTCGACGCGATCCATAACGACGTCATTCTGCTCCGCTGTGCCCCCGGACGGCGCATCGAGCGGCGACGCAAACTCGGCACGGCCACACTCGAGGAACGCCGCGGCTTGTGCGTGGAATCCAGCCACGTCGGCGTGGCTGATCGGCCAGGCCCGAAGGGGATCGCTGCGGCCTCTGGCGAAATCGATCGCATCGAACGCGACGCACCGCCCGCCCCACAGCCACGCGCCGCCACCCAAGGCACGGCAGAGGACGTGATGTGTCGGGGCGTGCGCGTCGCCGGACCTGATCTCTGCGGCGCCAAGCACGTCGGTGCGCTCATCCGGCGCCGTGCCACCCGACTCGATCACAATGACGGACCGTCCGCGGCTGACCAACGCGTCCGCCAGCGCCAGCCCCACCAGTCCCCCGCCGACGACGCAGACGTCGGCGGTCACGCCGCGCAATGCGGAGCATCCGACGCCCGGTCCAAACTTTGCGACCATCAATGCCACTCAAACAACGGCCGCTGGCCGGGAAGCGTCGGCCTCGGCCGCCTTCGAGAACCGGCACGCAAATTCGCGCGTTTCGAAGCTGTAGTTGTCCCACCGCCGCAAACGCTCCGGAATAATCCGCAGGCCCAGCGTGCTGAAAAACGTCATGAGGTAGCCGTAACGGCCGTAGCCGTCGATATGCTCGGTCTTGAAGTTCGCGCGGTTCAGCAGTCCGACCAGCTCATCCTCGCGGAAATGCTGATGCCAGGCCTTTTCCTTCTCGACATCCCCGATCAGGCCGTAGGGGTTGTTGGCATAGCGATAGTCGTAGGCCTCGCGCGACCGCACGAGGGTGTAGAAGAATTTATGCGTCTTCGGAAAGATGTACTTGAGGTTCGAAAGGTCGAGGAACGAGAAGATGTGCTTGCGCGGCACCGTCACGAACAACGTGCCGCCCGGCTTCAGGACACGATGCACGTCGCGCAGAAGCGCGTGCTGATCGTGCACGTGCTCGAGCACATCGAACATGGTGACGACGTCGAACGTCGCGCCCTCGACCGGGATGCCGCGGTTCTCCACGTGGATGACCTGATGCGGACCCTTATAGCTGGCAAGCACGTCCTTGTTCTTGTCGGCGCCGACGACGGTCACGCGTTTCGCCGCGGCGAGCCGATCAATGAACTCGCCGTCGTAGCAGCCATAGTCGAGCACCCTCCCTCCGTCTGGTATCGACTCGTAGGCATAGGCCCACGTCGGCCGATCGATGAACGGATTACCCGGGGACAGCGTTGTCTTCATGCTTACCTCAGCCGTGGCCTGCAGCGCGCGTCACCTGCAGCCTGACCGGCAGACATGACGCCACTCTATTGCATCAAGGCCCTGCCTGTAACACCTGCAGGGCGGGTGGAGCCACCGGTCGGTTCGCACCGGACTTGAAGGCGTAGAACAAGATCCAGATCAGCAGCGCATAGCACATGGTCAGCACAAGGCCTCCGACGAACGTGCCGACGAACCAGAATTCCACACCCAATCCGTTCTGAATGAAGATCAGTGCGACGAACAGCATGCCGACTCGCAGGCGCGCGAGTTGACCGAACAGGAAGCTCGTCGAGCCGGCGAGAACGAGGCCGACCCAAATGCAAACGAGGATCAGCCCGGTGACGCCGCCGTTCCAATAGCCCTCGGCGAAGTAGCCCATCGAGGTTTGCGCCCACTCGGACGACCCGGGGTAGAGCAGCTCGGAGAGAATTTTTCCAGGTGCCGAGACCGGCTTGTCGGGAAAGATCACCCTGGGCACCAGCGTAAAGACGATCTCGTGGAGGGTGGTCCCCGGCTCGCCTCGCTCGTAGGCATCGATGGCGAACTTCGAATAGTTGCTGATATTGAAGCGCATCCACCAGCCCTGAACGCCGTCCCAATCCGGCATATCAGGCTCGGTCAGGTACAGCTCCATGACTCTGATGAGGGCACCAAGGTCAGTGCCGCTTTCGGGTTTGTAATGAAGGCGGGCGAATGCAACGAAGGGAGAGAGTACGAAAGCGTACACCAAGGCCGCGAAACTCGCCAAAATCACCATTCCGCGCATCGACTGCGTCGTCAGATAGCGTCCGACGCCGAGCGCGACCAGGACGAGAATGATTGCCAGCTTCGAGTTCGTCAGCATTGCGGCGCCGAGCTCGCTCGCCACCAACATGAGGAGGACAAGGAGGTATCGGCGCTCACCCCGCCACACCAGCAGCATGGCGATGACGATGGCGGCCTGCAGCAGCAGCGAGAGCTGCTGAACAGCGCCCGGCAGAACCCACGTTCCGAGACCGAGCACATGAGGCAGCGTGAACAGGTACTGCACCGTGGCGCCGACGGCGATGAACACCCAGAGCACGGGCTTTGCCGAGCTGACATCGAAGCCGTCGACGAAGCGCGCCGCCTCGGCCGTGCGCCACGGCATCAATGCGCGTCCGGCGAGCACCGCCAGGGTGACACACGTGATGCCCGCAACCGAGAGCATGATGCTCTGAAAGATTCCTATCCGATCGAGCGGGTACTGCGATCCCGTCTGGATGAAGTTGACCGTCTCGGTGGTGGCGAAAGCGAACGAGAGCGGGCCCAAGCCGAAGTAGGCCGCGCTCGCCAGGTAGAACCACGTCACGGGCGAGAGCACGTACATCGAGCTTGTGGCCAGGAGGCGCATACCGATTGTGAGCCCGATCAGCAGGATTGACGCTGGAGCGATGATATTGAAGGCGTCGACGATCGAATCGTCAGGCGACGAAGAGACGATAGCGCTGGCGCACAACACCGCAGCGTAGGCGACTAGCCCCTTGGCGATCGGGTCGGACCTCCGGGCTGTGTCGCGCATGGCTTCGGGCTCATCGTCAAAAACAGTGGACTCAGCGGACGAGATGGACGGTCAGGGATGTAGACCAGATGAACCCATGACAGCAAGGCAACGGGCGCGACATGCGACAGCACCGCTCAGGCCGTGCGTCGGCCTTGTGCATCATCCCGCACGCTGCCGGCAACACCGTTCTCCCAGGTCCGTTTCTTGGCCGGCCCACGTCCGACACCGCATGATGTCGCGGGGACAAATGACCGGGGGGGGGCCGTAGGGCAGAGTAGCCTCCGCCCGCTCCTGGTGCTATGTCGCTGACGCACCAAGCACGCATGTTCGACGCTCGCTTGTAGAAGGCTGCAGGAAGGCAACATGAAGATGACTCGAGAGTTTGTCTACATCGCAGCGACCGCCCTCGCCATAACCGTTGCTTGCGCCTACGGGGCAAACTTCGCTTTGCG
>JANOJW010000141.1:0-6975 GCA_031418955.1 Hyphomicrobiales bacterium
AGTTCGATCTCGACGAGAGTGAGATCAAACCCTACCTGCAGCTCGACCGCATCGTCGAGGCGGCGTTCGACTGCGCGGGCAAGCTGTTCGGCCTCGCCTTCAAGGAGCGCCGCGACCTGCCGAAGTATCACGCGGACGTGCGCACTTGGGAGGTCTCGGACAACGCGGGCCGCCACATCGGGGTGTTCCTCGGCGACTATTTCGCACGCCCCTCGAAGCGCTCGGGCGCCTGGATGAGCGTGTTCCGCGGGCAACGCAAGCTCGGCGGCGAGGTGCGCCCGATCGTCGTCAACGTGATGAACTTCTCGAGGGGTGCGGACGGCGAGCCGGCGCTGCTCTCCTTCGACGACGCGCGCACGCTGTTCCACGAGTTCGGCCACGGCCTGCACGGACTATTGTCCGATGTGACGTACCCCTCGCTTGCCTGCACGGCGGTCAGCACCGACTTCGTGGAGCTGCCCTCGCAGCTCTACGAGCACTGGCTCGAGACGCCGCAGGTGATGAAGCGCTTTGCGCAGCACTACAAGACGGGCAAGCCCATTCCCGACGCGCTGCTGGCGCGCCTGAAGGCCGCGCGCACCTTCAACCAGGGTTTCGCTACGGTCGAGTACGTGTCGTCCGCGCTCGCCGATCTCGAGCTGCACACGCTCGCTGATCCGGGCAAGCTCGACGTGACCAGGTTCGAGGCGGACCTGCTCAAGAAGCGCGGCATGCCGCGCGAGATCGTCATGCGCCACCGCTTGCCGCATTTCGCGCATGTGTTCTCCGGCGGCGGCTATGCCTCGGCCTACTACAGTTACATGTGGTCGGAGGTGATGGATGCCGACGCGTTCGACGCGTTCTTGGAGACCGGCGACGTGTTCGATCCGGCGACGGCAAAGCGGCTGAAGGAATTCATCTACGCAGCCGGTAACCGCCGCGATCCCGCCGAGGCCTACACCGCGTTTCGCGGCCGCCTGCCGACATCGAAGGCGATGCTGAAGAAGCGCGGCCTCGCGGCGTGAGGGTTCCTCAGCTCACCACCGCGACCTGCTTTTTCTTGATGAGGTCGAAGTCGATGTCTGCCCCCAGGCCCGGCTTCGTCGGTGCGTGCACGAGGCCCTTCGCATCGACCTCGATGTCGGTTGCGAGCCCGTACTTCTGCGCGCCATCGGGGAGGAGAACCTCGAAGTACTCGCAATTTCGAATTGCCATGATGAGATGCAGGTTGGCGACGTTGTTCAGCGAGTTGCCGCCGTGGTGCACCTCGTAGTTCATGTGGAAGCACTCGGCCAGATGCGCGGTCTTCAGGCAGGCGGTGAGTCCGCCCTTCACGGCGACGTCGCCGCGCAGGTAGTCGGTCGCATGCCGCGTCAGCCACGGCGCGTAGGCTGTGTGTCCGCCTGGCGCATACTCCGTCGCCAGGATCGGAATCGAGAGCTGCGCTTTGAGCTTCACATAGCCTTCGATGTCGTCCTCGCAGAGCGGATCCTCGTACCAATAGAAGCCGAGCCGTTCCGCCGCCTGCCCGACGCGTAAAGCCTCGACGTACTCGTAGGCCCAGGTCGAATCGAGCATGATGCGATAGTCGTCGCCGACCGCCCGTCGCACCGCCTCGCACACCTTGATGTCGAGCTGCCACTCCGTCGGCGGGTGGATCTTGTAGGCGCCCCAGCCGCGCGCCTTGAAGGCTTTCGCCTCCTCGGCGTAGGCCTCCGGCGCTCCGAGCACGGCGGACGACGCATAGGCCGGCGCACTCGTGCGGAACGAGCCCATCAGCTTGTGCACGGGCATGTTGGCGGCCTTGCCGGCGAGATCCCACAACGCCACGTCGACGGCGCCGAGCGGACGCAGCAGATTGCGCATGCGGCAGCGCTGCCACATGCGCTGGAAGTGACGCTCGCGATCGAGCGGGTCCTCGCCCATCAGCATGGGCTTTAAAACCTTCGTTACCGTGTCGGCATCCTTGGACCCGGGCACGCTCGAGGTGCCGAGGAACGCGTGTCCCTCGACACCTTGATCCGTCTTGATGGTCACCAGACCAAGATCGCTCGTCCCCGCGAACCGCCCGCTGTGGCGGCCATACTGCGTCGCCGGGATACCGTCCCACGTGAAGATGGTGACGGTGACGTCGGTGATCTTCATTGGACGTGGGCTCCTTGTGGCGCACGGCGGGCTCCAGGGAAGAGCCGGCCGCCGTGCGCGTGTTCGGTGCCTGGTTTAGCCTGGCACCGCAGGCACGGCATCAGACGAGTGTGGGTGGCCGTCTCGATGCCACGGATGCCAGGCTGAAGCCAGGCACCTAATGCGCCACTTGAGCGCAGGTTAGGCGAACTTGCCGACGAAATCGCCTTTGCCGACCTCGACGCCGTTGTGGCGCAGGATGTTGTAGGTCGTGGCGATGTGGAAGTTGAAATGCGGATAGGCGTGCGTCATCAGGTACTCGTGACCCTTCAGCGTCTTGGGCTGGCCACCAATCGTCAGGCTCACGTCCTTCATCTCCGAGCCGTCGATCTGCGCCGGCTTGAACGAGCCGATGTAGTCGATAGATTTCTGTAGGCGGGCTTTCAGCTCGCCAATGGACTTCTCGTTGTCCTCCCACTTCGGCGCATCCTTGTCGACGCCGGCCAAGCGTGCCGCCGCCATCTTCGCCATGTCGGAGGCGATCTGCACCTGCCGCTTCAGCGGGAACATGTCGGGCGCGAGCCGCAGGTTGACCATCGTCTCCT
This sequence comes from Hyphomicrobiales bacterium, assembly GCA_031418955.1. Lineage (GTDB taxonomy): Bacteria > Pseudomonadota > Alphaproteobacteria > Rhizobiales > Hyphomicrobiaceae. Next base: position 2,709 of record JANOJW010000141.1, read on the forward strand.
GGTCGATCTTCTTGGCCGCGGCAAACGCTTCGGCTTTATCGAGGATGCCGATCAGGTTGCGCATCAGTCGCTGCATCACGGGGACGGAGTTCTCGTACATGGAAACAGGCATGTGGCCTCACTCATGAGTGTCGCCCGCGCACTGTCGCGGGCCGGCTGGATGGTAGCGCGGATGACGCCGTGTCGCCAACGATTGAGACGCCAGCCTCACGTTTTGCCGCGATCGCCTGCGAGTTCGGTCGGGCGGATCCACAGGAATGCGGCGAGCGCCATCAGTATCAGCGCGGCGACCGACGCGAAGGCCGCGGTCCAGCCTGCAGGCGACATGCCGCCCGACAGATCGAGCGCCCAGCCTATGATGAGCGGGCCGACGAAGCCGACCGCGTAGCCGAGCATCGAGTGCACCGCAAGCGTGGCGCCGCGTCGCGACGGCTCTGCCGTGCCGGCCGCGCCCGCCGTCAGCGACGAGGAATCCAGCCACACGACGATGCTGTAGACAAAGAGCAGCCCGACCGCGAGCGGATAGCTGATCGAGCCGGCATACCCCAACGACGCCGCCAGCACGGCGGACGCCAGCATCGCCATGGCGATCAGGCGCTTTCGCCCATAGCGGATCGCCGTCTCGTTGCCGATCACGCTGGCGAGCGTCCCGACGAGACCGAGCAGCGTCGCGACCAGCGCTGGCGATAGTGCCGAGCCCAGATACCCGGTGCGGGCGGCGACATAGCCGAGGAACGCCACCGCCCAGCCGCGCAGCGCGCTCATCTCCAGGGTGTGGACGCAGTAGGCCAACGCATAGGCCATGGCCGAGCGGTTGGCGAACACGGGGCGGAAATCGTAGAGCCCGGCATCGCCCGCCATTGGTACGGGCTTTTTCTCCTGCCGTGGCACCAGCAGCGCCACCATCACCCATGCCACCGCCGCCGAGATCGCCGCCGCGTAGAACGCGCCGCGCCACCCAGCGAACGCGGCGATCAGATCGCCGGTACCGAACGACAAGGCACCCGAGACGCCGATGCTCGCGGCGTGCCCCGCCGTCGCCCGCGACATCAGCTTCGCGTCAACGCGGTCGGCGAGCAGTTTCAGGCCCGTCATGTAGGTGCCGGCCCACCCGATGCCGGTGATCGCGCGAAACAGCAGCGCCGACCAGAAGCCGTCGGCGAAAGCCCCGAACAGTGTATGCCCGATGATCGTGGCGCCGACACCGAACAGGTAGATGCGCTTGGGATCCACCCGGTCGGTCAGCGTCACCAGCACTGGCACCGCGAGCATATAGGCGCCATAGAACGATGCCGTGATCCAGCCGGCCTCGCTGTTGGTCAACGTCCACAGCGACATCATGCCGGGCAGCAGCGCCGGCCAGAAAAAGGCGCCGATCTGCACGAGCACCTGCGCCGCGCAAATCATCGCGACGAGCCGCGCCGGAGTGACGAATCCGGATCGGTCGGGCGGGGCGCCCATACCGTCAGCGCCGATACGGGAAGCAGCGCGCCGGATCGAGCGTCAAGCCGTAATGCTTGCCGAGCGCCTTGATGGCGTCGCCGTACGCCTGATAGGGGTCGGAATTGTTGTCGCCGACGACGATCGGGCGGAACGATTTGTCGTCTTTGCCTCCCGGTGGCAGCATCGCCGTGACCAGCGACTTGCCGTCCCGGTTCTTCAACGCGATGAACAACGGCATGGACTTCTGGATGTGCGACTTCAGCCCGATGTTCTGCTCGATGTAGAGACCGGACGGCGGCGGCTTGTAGCTCTTGGCGGCGATATCCTTCGCCTGCCGGAAGTACTTGTCGACGGCATGGCTCATCGCCTTCGACTCGACCATGGCCTCGCCTTCGGACTCGAGCCGGAACCACGTGTTCGGCGGAGCGTCGCAAACGAACTGCATCGAAGGCTCCCTCGCTTGTTTTGAAGCGCGGCATGATCACGCCTCGACCGGGCGCAGTCAACACCCTGCTTGGGGTCCAATTCCCCGGCTCTTTGGTCGGCCGTGTCAAGTCCGTGAGTGTAGAACCCTCCAGGGACGTTGCGTGGGGTCGGAACCGCGTCTAAGAGGGGCATCGAGAAACGCGGCCGGACCACGGTCGTGCCGGAGTGTCGAAACCGCCACGCCCATGGACGACCTGAAACTGATCGCCTTCGATGCCGAGGACCTTACCGTCGTCTCGGCGCACGTGCAGGACGCTGTCCTGAAGACTGGCGAGATGACCTACCGGCCGTTGGAGCGCCGCTTTGTCGCTCTGATCCGGCGCTTCGATTGGACGGATCCGCAAGGCCAGGCAAAGCGGCGGCCGAAGCACCTGCGGCGGCAGTCCGCACTACGTCTGGAGCGGGTGTTGGCGGCAAAGTACCAGGGGATCGACCTGACGAAGCCCGGTGCTGTCCTGTCACTGCTGGCCATCCAGTTCGCGGCAAACGAAGCGGACGACCCGGCCGGCACGGTCACCCTGACGTTTGCTGGAGGCGGCGCAGTCCGCCTCGACGTAGAATGCCTCGAGGTCGAGCTGCGCGATCTCGGCCCCGCCTGGCGCGCACGATCCCGCCCACGCCACCCGGACGGCGATGGCTCGGATCGGACGTGACTTGCCTCAGGAGCGCGGAAAGTAACCCGCGGTAATGACATGCCGCTCATCTTGAGAACGAGCGATCCCGACTTCGAAAGCCGCTTCCGTGCCTTGCTGCTGCAGAAGCGCGAGGTGGCCGAGGACGTCGAGACCGCCGTCCGCCGGATCGTCGACGAAGTGCGTCGCGAGGGCGATGCCGCGCTGCTGCGGTTCACTCAGCAGTTCGACCGCCTGACGCTGACGCCCGGAGTGCTGCGGATTCCAGCCGAGCGCATTGCTGCCGCGGTCGCTGCCGCCGAAAAGACGACGATCGAGGCCCTGACGCTGGCGCGCGACCGGATCGCGGCCCATCACCAGCGCCAGCGCCCGCAGGACGACCGCTATCGCGACGCTGTCGGCGCCGAGCTCGGACACCGCTGGACGGCCGTCGAATCCGTCGGCCTCTATGTCCCGGGCGGCACCGCGTCGTACCCGAGCTCCGTGCTCATGAACGCGGTGCCGGCGAAGGTCGCGGGCGTACCGCGCATCGCCATGGTCGTGCCCTCGCCCAAAGGCACGCTCAATCCGCTCGTACTGGTCGCAGCCCACCTCGCGGGCGTCGAGGAGATCTATCCCGTCGGCGGCGCCCAGGCGGTCGCAGCGCTCGCCTACGGCACCGAGAGTATCCCCGCCGTCGCCAAGATCGTCGGACCCGGCAACGCCTACGTGGCGGCGGCGAAACGGCAGGTGTTCGGCATCGTCGGCATCGACGCCATCGCCGGTCCGTCCGAGGTGCTGGTGATCGCCGACCGCGACAACGATCCCGAGTGGATCGCCGCCGACCTGCTGGCCCAGGCCGAGCACGACACCGCCGCGCAGTCCATTCTGATGACGGACGACGAAGCGTTCGCGGCAGCCGTCGCCGCAGCCCTCGACCGCCAGCTGACCGAACTTCCGCGCAAAACGATCGCCGCCGAAAGCTGGAACTCGTTCGGCGCCATCATCCTCGTGCGCTCGCTCGACGAGACGCCGCCGCTCGCCGACCGGATCGCGGCCGAGCACGTGGAGATCGCGACCAGCGACCCCGAGGCCCTGGCGCTCCGCATCCGCAATGCCGGCGCCATCTTTCTCGGCAGCCTGACGCCCGAGGTGATCGGCGACTATGTCGGCGGCTCCAACCATGTGCTGCCGACGGCGAGGAGCGCACGGTTCTCCTCGGGCCTGAGCGTCCTCGATTTCATGAAGCGCACGTCGATCCTGAAACTCGATGCGGCAGCTTTGGCGCGGCTTGCGCCCGCCGCCATGACACTCGCGCGCGCCGAAGGGCTCGAAGGCCACCGGCGCTCGCTTGCCGTGCGGCTCGGCGATGTAAGTGACGCGCCCGCATGAGCGTCGACGCAACTCTGGCCCCGCAAAACCCCAACCGGCTGATCGCGATCGCGCTCGACAGCGCCACCATCGCGCGCGCCCCCCAGCAGATCGAGCATGAACGCGAAGTCGCCATCTACGACCTCATGGACGGCAACTCGTTTGCACTCGTCAACGGTCCGGGCGAAAGCAGTCTGGGCCCTTACCGCCTGCAGCTTGGTCTCGTCGAAGACAAACTCAGCTTTGCGGTCTCCGACGAAGCTAACGCGCCGATCGTCACGCACCTGCTGTCGCTCACGCCGTTCCGGCGCATCATGAAAGACTACTTCCTGGTTCTCGACAGCTACTATCAGGCC
>JANOJW010000142.1:0-5005 GCA_031418955.1 Hyphomicrobiales bacterium
CTCCTCCTCGGCAGTGTGCGCCCAGAATGCCCGGACGCGGCCAGGCTTCCCGCCCTCGACATAGACGCCGAACAGATACTCGAGGCCGCCCTCGATCAGCGGGTCGCCCTCCATGTCGAAGAACAGATCGCCGGCGTCGGGCTTGGGCAGGCGTGCGAGCCCCATCTCGGGCTCGGTCGGCGGCCGCAACTTGAACGCCGGGGGCCCGCCGGCCCGGCGCGCGTGTTGCAGCAGGGCTTGCTCGCGAAGCTTCGCATGCGTTAGGGCTGCGAGGCTCGGCACTGGAGTTTCGCGCGCGGCCAAGTCCGCGAGCGTCGTCACGCCGGCGGCTTCGAGCTTCTGGCGTTGATCCTTGCGGATGCCGGCAACCAGCACGAGACTGTCGGTCGCCTCCCAGTCGGCGTCGCAGTGCGCACGCCACGTGCACTGGCTGCAGGCCTCGCACGGCTCGGGCCGAGTCGGCGTCGCGACGAACGACTCAAGCTGGCGTCGCAGGTTGCGCGCGTAGTGGATGTAGTCGCCAAGCGGCAGCGTCGCCCGCCGGCCGTCGCCGAGCACGACGTGGATTTGCGCGGGCAGCAGCCCTTGGGCGTCGGCCAGCAGGTCCGAATAGACCGCGAGCTGCAGCACATGAGCGGGCGCCGGCGTGCGTTTCAGCTTGGTGTCGATCACTTCGTAGGAGAACGCGCCGAGTTCGGACGGCCGCTCCACGCGCTCGAGGAAATCGGCGTAACCAGCCCACCGGCTGCCGGCGAGCGCGGCCTGATAGATCACGGGGGCGCCTGAGCGCAGCGCGGCGATCGTCATGGTGTGCGCGCTGGCGAACGTGGCGCGTTTGGTCTCGATCTCGTGCACGCCGATGCCGGCCGAGGCCAGGTCTTGGAGATAGGCCCGCTCGTGCGCGTCCCCCTTCTTCTGCAGGAGCTTGGCTGTCTCCGAAGCCTCCGCAGGACGGAGCCCTGGGGAGGCGTCCCCGGCACCGGCGCCAAGTGCGGCGAGATCGAGCGCCGTCGCATGCCGGCAGCCCTGGAACCGCATCAAATCCGATGCGGAGAAGATGATGCTGCCGCTGTCGCCGCGCTTCATGCCGTCTCCCGTTCAGTCAACGTCCTCGGGTTCGTCCGGCTCGTCTCGAGGATGATGCGGTGGACGGCACCCTATCATCGGCATTGAAGCGCCCGGCCCACTTTTCGGCGCCCGAACTCGGGCCGAGCTCGGCCATCATGCCCCGGCCCGAAAATCGCGGTCCGCGAGGGTGCCCGCTACCCCCATAGCCAAACGCATGGCGACCACGATGTACGAGCTTGCCTGAGGCTGCGCGAGGCCTTCGGCGAGTCGAGATGGCCAGATCGAGGGTCGGTTTTTGGCTCGTTCGCGGCCCGCGTGGTTAATGTCCTGCGCGCGCCCCAATCCCGGCGCAGGATAGGCTCGTGAAAATTTTCTCCGATCCACCCCAAGGATCGCCCTGGCCGCTCGTCCAAAAGGCGTTCGGCCAACACACCGGGGAGCGGCGCGGCTTGGACTGTACCAGTGATCGGGACCTGGCTCTCGTCGCCGCGGCTGGCGACCGCGCAGCCTTTGCGGCGCTGATCGAGCGCCACTACGACCGCATTCACCGCCTCGCCTGGCGGCTCACCGGCACGGCGGGCGACGCCGAGGACGTGGCGCAGGACGTGTGCGTGAAGCTCGGTACCGCCATTCTCGGCTTTCGCGGTGAGGCAGAAGTCGGCACCTGGATCTGGCGCATCACCTACAACGCCGCCATCGATCTGTTGCGCGCCCGCCAAAGGATCCGCACCCTCGCCCCGTCAGAGATGATGAACCTCGTCGAGGACCGCGCGCCGGTGTTCTCACGCGCGGATGCGGACTCGGCGTCCGAAGCGCAAGCAAATGACGCGCTGTGGACCGCCGTGCACCGGCTCTCGGGCCAGCAGCGCGACGCCGTGCTGCTCGTCTACGGCGAGGATATGAGCCACGCGCAAGCCGCGGTCGTGATGGGCTGCACGGAGAAGACGGTGTCCTGGCATCTGCACGAGGCGCGCAAACGGTTGAAGGTGATGTTGACTGCGCCGGATGCGGGCCCGGTTGGCACTGGGCAACCGAAGGGCCAACAAGAACCGCACCCCAAGGCGCAAGGAAAAGTTCTGCCGCTCAAGATTACGCGAGGAGCCTGAGCCATGAGCGACCTCGATCTGACGAAGTTGAAGAACATGCCGGTGCCGACGCCAAACGCCGACGCGCGCAAGGCCGCGCTCGATGCTGCAATGCAGGCGTTCGATGCGACGGCCAAATCCGCCGACGCAAAAACGGCGGCAGCCCCCAAGGATGTCGTCGCCTTCCCCCGTCCCATGCGCAGTGCAGACGGTGAAAGGAAACGACCCATGCTCGCGCAACACAAAGCAGCTCTTGCCGCCTCGGTGGCCCTCGTCGTCATCGGTGGACCGATGGCGCTATACGTTCTGGCTCCGCAGCTTCAGCAGCGGACGCACAACGACAGCGGCGTAAAGCCCGCATCTCAGCCGATCACCGCGCCCGTGATCGCCGCGCTGCCGGAGCCGCGTGAGGCCGGGCAGGATCGCGCGCCTGCGGAACGCGGCCGGACACAGACCGAAACGCCCCGCAAGGTCGAAGCCGACGCCAAGCCGTCGGATGATGCCCTGAGCAAGATCAATCCGGTGAGCCCGCCTGCCGCCGCGCCAGCGCCAGCTATCCCGGGCATGGTTCTCGAGCAGGAGCGCGCACGCAGCAAGCACGAAGCGGACCTGCGCCTCGAACGCCAAGCAGAGGAGGAGGCCAAGCGGATCGGTGAATTGCGGCGTCAACGGCCCGCGAACCCTAATGTGCAACACGGTGGCGAAGACCTAACCGCGCTGCTGCCGAAGTCCGCAGCGCCCCCCACGGCCGCAGCTCTGCCGCGTGTTGCGGCCGCGCCGCCGCCAGTGGCTTTCCAGGAGCAGCGCCGGAATCTGAGGGGGGATGTCGCCGACGGCCAACGCAAGGCAATCGACGAGGCTCGGCGTCAGCAGCTTGGCGGCGCGCAGCCGGGTGCAGCGCCACCCGCGCAGAAAGTCGTCGGTCTGGTCACGCCGGAGCCCGCGCTGCCGCCGCAGGTGGAGCAGGGCCGCGACACGTTCGATGCGACACCGCCCAACCCTGTCAAATCCACGGCCGCTGAGCCCGTCTCCACGTTCTCGATCGACGTCGACACGGCGTCCTATGCCTTTGTGCGCCGCGCGCTCAATTCGGGTCGCCTGCCTCAGAAAGATGCCGTGCGCGTCGAGGAGATGATCAACTACTTCCCTTACGATTACGCGCGCGCCGACACCACCGACGCCCCGTTCAAGCCGACGGTGACGGTGATGCCATCCCCGTGGAACGTGGACAACCGCCTCGTCCACATCGCCATCAAGGGCTACGACATCGCCCGCACCGACCGCCCGCGCGCCAATCTCGTGCTGCTGGTCGACATCTCGGGCTCGATGGGCCCGGCCGACCGCCTGCCGCTCTTGAAGAACGCCTTCCGCTTGCTGGTCGACAACCTGCAGCCCGAGGACACCATCGCGATCGTCACCTACGCGTCGGGCTCCGATATCCGACTCGCGCCGACCAAGGTTTCTGAGAAGGCGAAGATCATCGCGGCCATCGACAGCCTCAAGGCGGGTGGCTCGACGCACGGTGCGGCGGGCATCACCGACGCCTACAAGGTCGCCGAGGCGAGCTTCGACAAGGCAGCCGTCAACCGCGTGATCCTGGCGACCGACGGCGACTGGAACGTCGGCATCACCAACCGCACCGAGCTCAAAAGCTTCATCGAGCGCAAACGTGAGTCGGGCGTCTATCTCTCGATCCTCGGCGTTGGAATGGGCAACCACAACGACCACCTGATGCAGACGCTGGCTCAGAACGGCAACGGCGTCGCCGCCTACATCGACACGCTCGCCGAGGCGCGCAAAGTGCTGGTCGAGGAGGCTTCGTCGTCGCTGTTCCCGATCGCGAAAGACGTGAAGATCCAGATCGAGTTCAACCCAGCACTCGTCTCCGAGTATCGCCTGATCGGCTACGAGACGCGCATGCTCGCCCGCGCCGACTTCAACAACGACAAGGTCGATGCCGGCGACGTCGGGTCCGGCCACAGCGTGACGGCGATCTACGAGGTGACGCCGGTCGGCGCGCCGCGCCTCGTCGATGGGCTGCGCTACGGCCCGGCTGCCACGACACAGGCGACCGCGCCTGCGCAACCGGCCCCGCCTGCAGATCAGGCGCGCCGCCGGATCGAGCCGACATCGCCGCAAGGCAGCGAGCTCGGCTTCCTCAAGATCCGCTACAAGCTGCCGAAGGAGGAGACGAGCCGTCTGATCGAGCTGCCGATCACACCGTCGCTCGCCGTACCGACGATTGCCGCAGCGCCCGAGGACGTGCGCTTCTCCGTTGCGGTCGCAGCCTTCGGCCAGCTGCTCAAAGGCCAGCCTCACATGAAGTCGTACAGCTTCGACGACGTCATCGCGCTGGCGAATAGTGCGAAGGGCGCGGACCCGTTCGGCTATCGCGCCGAGATGGTTTCCCTCGTGCGCCTCGCCAAGTCCGCGCGGCCGTGACGACAGCAGTGCGGTGGGCGGGAATGGAAACCGGATGGAACGCCGTCGAATTCACTTCCCGCCCAACAACGTCATGCCCGCGAAGGCGGGCACCCACGACAAGGATCCAAGAGTTCAGTGCCGTGCGAATGGCGCACTCGTCGGCGGATCGGGATTGCACGCGCGCCGAGTACGCTGCAATAGGTCGTGGGTGCCCGCCTTCGATGCGAAGCATCGCTCCGCGATGACGCGGGCATGACGCTGATGGCATGATCGGACGTTGGGCACGCCAGCTTGATCCACGTCGGTTGGATGACACTCTAAAACCGCCACTGCACCGGTTCCGCACCCGCGATCGGCGTCTTGAACGTGACGATGCCAGATCCCGCGAGATTGCCGAGATAGACGGTCTTGAGGTCGGCCCCGCCGAA
>JANOJW010000143.1:0-2280 GCA_031418955.1 Hyphomicrobiales bacterium
ACCAGCCGATGCGGATCTCGACGGCGAAGGGGCAGCCTCTTCGTCAGGCCTGATCCGACCTCGCGGTGCCCCGACCTCTGTGCGGGCATCAGAAGGAGGCTCGGTTTAGCAGCCGATCTCACGAAAGGCCGTTGCCCATAATCCGGGTGACGGCCTTTTTCGTTGGTGCGCCAGGCATGGCGCGTGGTGCCGCAAGGCACCGTTTGGCCGGGTTGGTATCCGGTCGATGACTTGGAGGTGGAAGTCCTCTGCGGGCCCGGGTGAGGGAACCGCTAGCCGAACAGCAAGGGTGTCCGGAGCGATCCGGAATCTGAAGGAAGCTGCAGGCAAAATGCCGGCCTGACGAACAGGAAGCGCATATGAGGCGTCTGCATTCGGGCGAGAGGGCCAAAAGACTCAAAGCCCAATTCATCCTGGAGGGTGCCGACGTAGATGCGACAGGTATATGGCATGAAGGTCACGCGTCTTACCCTGGGACGTCTGCCGACCTGCCCCTCTCACGAGGTGTGCTACCGGCGCTGCAAGGCGGCGGGATGGGTCGGCAGATCGCAGCAGAGGCCGTAGTAGCCGACCAAACGGTGAAGGGCCGAACATGATCGCTGGACGGAGCCCGATCTTTCGATGACGGCAGGAGATGCAGACAACGGGGCCGAGATGCCCCGTGCTCGCCCGGAGGGTAGCGGCCGGAAGCCGCGAGAGAATGGGACGGGTGCGTCAAACGTCACGGCAGGACCGGATCACTCCGCACCGGAGGCAGACGGTGAACCTTGTGCGCCTGCGCGCACGGGGCAACTGATGGAGTTGATCGTCAGTCGCGAGAATATGATGGCGGCTTATGCCCGCGTGGTCGGGAACAAGGGGGCAGCCGGCATCGACAAGATGTCGGTCGTGGACCTGAAGCCCTTCCTCGCCGAGCACTGGCTGCGCATCAGAGAAGACCTGCTGGCCGACCGATACCAACCGCAAGCCGTGCGCGGGGTCAGTATCCCCAAGCCCGGTGGCGGGATGCGCCAACTCGGCATCCCGACGGCGGTGGATCGGCTGATCCAGCAGGCGATGCATCAAGTGCTGATGCCACTCTTTGATCCAGGCTTCTCGCCCCACTCCTATGGCTTCCGAGCCGGACGGCGTGCGCACGATGCTGTGAAAGCCGCCCGCGCGTTCGCTGCGGACGGCCGACGCTTCGTTGTCGATATGGACCTCGAGAAGTTCTTTGACCGAGTGAACCACGACGTGCTGATGGCACGCGTGGCTCGCAAGGTCGGGGATAAGCGGGTGTTGCGGCTCATTCGCCGCTATCTGCAGGCTGGGTTGATGCAGGGCGGGATCGAGACAGTACGGACAGAAGGGACGCCACAAGGTGGGCCGCTCTCGCCGCTGCTGTCGAACATCCTGCTCGATGATCTCGACAAGGAACTGGAGAAGCGTGGTAGCGCCTTCTGCCGGTACGCGGATGATTGCAACATCTACGTTGCATCAAAGCGCGCCGGAGAGCGGGTGATGGCTTCGATCACAAAGTTCCTGTCCGAGCGGTTGAAGCTCACGGTCAACAGCGCCAAAAGCGCCGTCGATCGACCTTGGCACAGAGCGTTCCTCGGCTTCTCGATGACGGCCCACAAGGAGCCGCGCTTGCGCGTGGCCCCGAAAAGTGTGGCGCGGTTCAAAGGCAAGCTGAAGGACCTTCTGCGTCGCGGACGGGGGCGCAAACTTGCACGCACCGTCGATGACCTCACGCCCGTCGTGCGCGGCTGGATCGGATACTTTCGATTGGCCGAGGCGAAAGGCATCTTCGAGGAACTTGACGGATGGCTGCGGCGCAAACTGCGCTGTGTCCTGTGGCGGCAATGGAAACGGCCACGCACGCGCGCCATGCGTCTGATGCAGCGCGGGCTCGACGAGGAACGGGCATGGGCATCGGCCTACAACGGTCGAGGCCCCTGGTGGAACGCCGGGGCCAGCCACATGAACGACGCCATCCGCGCCAACGTCTTCGCCAAACTCGGGCTGCCGTCACTTCAGACGGAACACCGACGCCTCAATCGCGTATCATGAACCGCCGTGTAGGGAACCCTACGCACGGTGGTGTGGGAGGACGGCGGGGGTAACCCCGCCTCCTACCCGATGGGGTTTTTGGTCTGCGCCGCGTGGCGCCTAACAGATCGGGACACTCATAAACGCGGCGTTAACCGCGCACCTCTACCCTCGAGCGCATCATCGACCGAACTGTCGGCGTTCCAACCGGTCTGCGTTCGTCTGGTTTTATCAGAAAGAGGCGCATCG
>JANOJW010000144.1:0-5681 GCA_031418955.1 Hyphomicrobiales bacterium
GGCGAAAGCACGCGGCCGGGATCGGACGCGGTCGCGCTCGATGAGGAGCTGCGGCGTGTCATACCCGTCGTCGAGGGCCTGCGTGCGCAATCCGGCGCCGTCATCTCCGTCGACACGCGCAAGGCCGAGGTGATGCGCCGCGCGGCGTCCGCGGGCGTGCAGATCCTGAACGATGTCTCCGCGCTCACCAGCGATCCGCGCAGTCTTCGCGTCGCCGCCGAAAGCCGGCTGCCGATCGTGCTGATGCATGCGCAGGGCGACCCGCGAACCATGCAGGCCGATCCGCGCTACGACAGCGTGTTGCTCGATGTGTTCGACCAGCTCGAGACGCGCGTCGAGGCCTGCGTTCGCGCCGGCATCCCGCGCGAGCGTCTGATCGTCGACCCGGGCATCGGTTTCGGTAAGACGGCGGCGCACAATCTGGAGCTGCTCGCGGGCCTCACTCTGTTCCACGGGCTCGGCACCGCCGTCATGCTCGGCGCGTCCCGCAAGAGCTTCATCGGCTCGCTGACCGGCGCAATCGACCCGAGCGAACGGGTGCCGGGCTCGATCGCGGCGGCCCTGGTTGGCGCCATGAGCGGCGCCCAGATCCTGCGTGTGCACGACGTGGCCGCAACCCGACAGGCACTGACGATCTGGGAAGCCGCTTCGAGCGGCGTCGCGCTGTCGGCGTGATCGCGGATAGACGCCGCAGCAACGTTCGTCACTCGGCTGCGTCCGAGCGCGGCTTCTGATCCGGTGCAATTGCGGCCTGCGGCTCGCCCGCAAGAGGTGCCGGGGCCTGGTCGGCGCGAGCGCGAGCAGCACCTCCCGCAAGCTTCTCCAGACTTGCCGCCACGGCCGGCGATAGCGCCGCAAGGTTGGGTTTACGCGGCGGCCGCACCCGCTGGACGACAGGGCGCTGGGCCGCATCCCTGTCGATGGGGCCATCATGATGCGGCATGGGCGGCATGGAGGCGGTCGGCGGCGGCTGCAGTGGGGGCGGCTGCATGTGGGGCAGCGGCGGCGCTTCCGCTTCGGCCCTCGGGAACGGTGGCGCAGTCGGCGGCAGTGGCCGCGAATGGAGCGGCGGCGCAAACGGGCCCGTTGGCGGCTGGTGCCCAGGCGCGCCGTTTGCTGGCTGCGCTGCGATGCGCTGAGCGGGTTGGCGTGGCTGCAGAATGCGCGCGGCAATCGAGCCGGGCGGCGGTCCGGGCGGCCCATTTGGTGGCGCGCCGGTGTGCGGCAGCGGTTGCGCGGGCTGGCCCCCAGGCGGCAATGGGCCAGGCTGCAATGGGAAGGAACGCGACGGTGCTGACGAGGCGGCAGGCGGCGCCGTCGGCGGTTGCGCCGGGCTCCGGAAGGGCGGTTGCGCGCCCGGCTCGGACGGCGCGGGTGCACTCGTCGGAGTCGCAGCGACAGTCGGTGCAGGCGTGGCTCCGGTCTGCGGTGCGGCCTCCGCTCCCTTGCGCTTTTCCTGGCCGCGCACGAGACCGCGGCGGCGCATGCGCCGGTCGGACTTGCGGATCAGGCGAACGAGGCGGCTGACGTCGTTCTCGCCCATCGGCTCGCCGTAGTAGAACCCTTGCGCGAACTGCGCACCGATCGAGCGCAGGAAGGCGGCATCCTCCGCAGTTTCGATGCCTTCTGCGACAATGCGCTTTCCAAGCTCGTGCGCCAGCGCCACGATCGAGCGCACGATCGTAGCGCTGCCCTCGTTCTCGCTCGACGACTGCACCAGCGCGCGGTCGATCTTGATGGTGTCGAACGGAAAGCGGTTGAGGTAGGCCAGCGAGGAATAGCCGGTGCCGAAATCGTCGAGCGCCAGATTGATGCCGGCATCGCGCAACAGCTCGAGTATGTGGGACGCCTGCTCCGGGTTGTCCATCACCAGCGTCTCGGTGATCTCGAGCCGCAGCGTGCCCGGCGGCACGACGGCGCGGCCGATGGCTTGGCGCACCTCCGACACGAGGTCGGGTTTGATCAGCTGCCGGCTCGAGACGTTGACGGAGACGAACAACGGCTGCTCAGGTCGCTGGAACTCTTTCTGCCAGCGGGCGATGTCGGCGAGCGCGCGGTTGAGCACGAACGAGCCGAGCTGAACGATGAGGTCGGTCTCCTCGGCAACCGGCACGAAGTTCGCCGGTGACAGCATGCCGAGACGGGGATGCTCCCACCGGACCAGCGCCTCGAAGCCGACGAGCTCCTCGCTCGAGAGCGCCACGATCGGCTGGTACAGGATGGTCAGCTCGCGGTTGTCGATCGCCCGGCGCAGGTCGCTCTCGATGGCGATGCGGTCGTCTTTCTCGGCGCGCATCTCTGCACGAAACAGCTCGATCCGGTCGGAGCCGGCCTTCCTCGCCCAGTGCATGGCGATTTCGGCCTCGCGCAACAGGTTACGCGCATCGCCCTGCTGGCCATCCGCGATCGCCACGCCGATCGAGCCGGTGAGCACGATCTCCTGGCCGGCGATGCGGATCGGCGAGCGCAGCGTCTGGCGCACGGCCTCGGCGAATCCCGCGAGGTCGCGCGGATCGCGGCGCGCAAGTAGCAACAGGGCGAACTGGTCGCCGCCGATGCGGCTGAGGGTGTCGTCGCCATGCATCATGCGCGAGAGCTTGCGCGCCACCGTTATGAGGATGCTGTCGCCAACGATCAATCCAAACGAGCTGTTGACGCTCTTGAACTTGTCGATGTCGAAGAAGATCACGGCCGGCAGCACGGACACGTCTGACCGGCTGCGGGCCAGCGCGGCACGCAGCCGATCGATGAACAGCTCCCGGTTGGGCAGGCCAGTGAGATTGTCGTGCACGGCATCGTGTAGGAGGCGGTCTTGCGCGCGCTTGGCGTCGGTGACGTCACGCACGAGGCCGACGCAGCGCAACGAGCGGCGGTCGCCGGTCGGTACGCTCGCCCCTTCGAGCTCGAACGAACGATATGTGCTGTCGGCGTGCCGCAGCCGCAGACCGAGATTCAGCGGGCCAGCGCCGCGCTCCTTGATGCCGTCGAGCGTGATGCGGAGGCGTTCGCGATCGCCTGGATGCAGCAGCGACATGAAATCCTTGAGCTTGGTCGGAAGCTCGCCGGGGCCAAGGCCGAGTGCCGCCTCGATCTGGGGATCGAGACGGACCTCGTCGCGCCGCGCCGTCCACTCGAACACCGCAACGCCGGCCTGCTCGATCGCGGAGAGGCGCAGCTGCTTCTCGCCGGCACTGGTGCCGTACATCGGCTCATTGGTGCGGAACGCGAACTGGGTGACGGTGAAGCCGATCAACAGCGTGATCAGCACGAGCCCCGACACGATGCCGAAGATCGCAGCCTCGCCACCGAGCTGGCCGGTCAAAGCAACGCCGGCGCCGAACAGCCAGACGATGAACAGGATCCAGGTCGGCACCAGGGCCAGCGCCCGGTCGAGGCCGCGAAGTCCCAAGATCACCACGGTCAGCGCACCGATGGCGCCGATCAGCGGCATGGTCATGCGGGCGACGGTGGCGGCGAGGCGCGGGTCGAGCACGGCGACGGCGACAATCGTGAGCTGTGCAGCGATCCACACCAGGAACAGCATGCGCGCGAAGCCGTGCCACAGGCTCACGCGCAGGAACGAGAACAGGAACATCACGAGGCTTGCGGCAACCGCAGCCTCGGAGGCAGCGCGGTACTGGGCGTTGTCCTCGGGCTTCATCTGGAACAGCTTGTGCCAGAAGCCGAAGTCGACGCAGAGCAGGCCCAGCACGCACCAGGCGACAAGGGCGGCACTGGGGAAGATCGACTTTTGGTTGGCGGCGAACACCGCAGTCAGGAAAATCGCGAGCAGGCCAATAATGCCGAGCATGATGCCGTTGAAGAGCTGGCGGTCGCGCTGCTTCTGCTCGTACTCGACCGGCTTCCACAGATGCATGCGTGGCAACCGCTCCGACGCGATCTCGGCGACGTAGGTGACGGTCTGGCCGCGCTCGATGGTCAGGCGGAAGATGTCGGAGCGATCGCTGCGGATGCGCTCGGGCGCAAAGCCCGTCGAATTGATGACCTGCTCGATCCGGCGCGAGTCGAGGTCGGGCCAGATGATGCCGGAGCCAATCGCCTCGTAGCGCTCGGCCGTCAGCCACAGCTCGATCGGGCGCTCGGTCGGGTTGGACAGCGCGAAGGCGAACCAGCGCGGGTTGGTGCCCTGGGTGGTCGCCCGCACGCCGATGCGGCCGGTCACGCCGTCGGCGCCCGGCGCTGTTTCCACTTGTAGCGTGTCGCTGCGGCCGTCGTAGGCTTCGCCGAGTGGCGTGATGTCGAGGCGCTCGAGTTTCGGGTCGAGCGTTACGGGCTTCAGCGCGTGAGCCGGTCCAGCCAGCGCCGCCTGCAGCCATAACAGCGCGGCAACCATGACCATGCAGGCCTGCCGCGTGCGTCGCGGCCAACTGCGCCTAGGATTGTCGGGTCGGCCCGTCGTGTGATCCGTCATGTGCGCAGATCCTCGGCGACGAGGGCGAGCAGGACGTGATCCTCCCAGGCGCCATTGATGCGCAGCAGTCGGCGGGCGAGGCCCTCGCGCTGGAATCCTGCCGTCCCGAGCACGCCGAGCGACGGCGTATTGACCGGCATACACGCGGCCTCCATGCGATGCAGCCGCAGGTCGTGGAATGCGAAATCGACAATGGCTCCCAGCGCGGAGCTGGCGTGGCCTTGCCGCGTGTGCGGGAGACCGATCCAATAGCCGACACTCGCGGCCTGGGTGATGCCGCGCCGCACGTTGGTGAGCGAGATGCCGCCGAGCAGGGTTCGTCCCAGATCGCCGAAGACGAAGAACGCGTAGCCCTGGTCCTCGCGCGCCTCGCGCTGGTAGCGCCGCAGCCGCTCGCGGTAGGCGGTGCGCGTCAGCTCGTCCTCCGCCCAGAGCGGCTCGAACGGCGCCAGATGCCCGCGACTTGCTTCGCGCAGCTTCGCCCACTGGAGATGATCGGTGATGTGGGGTGCGCGCAGCAGCAGCGCGCCCCGGCGCAGCACCGGGGTCGCATCCAGGCTCAGGTTCGGGCGCATGAAGGCCATGCCCATTCGCGGTCGCCGCCGCCCCCTTGTTTCGCGCTGCGCCTTCAGATGCCCACGCAGCATCCGGCGCGTCTCCTCTTGCGCCTTCAGATGCCCACACGGCATCCGGCGCGTCTCCTCTTGCGCCTTCAGATGCCCACACGGCATCCGGCGCGTTGATGCTTCGACTTTGTCGGTCGTGCCCACGATCAGGCGCGTTGGTGTCACGCGCCGATGCCCCCCCGTTCTACGGCGCGGGCGGCGATTGCTGCGCCGCCGCGTCCAGCGCCGACCAGCGCGAACGACAGTTTCGAGCCGTCGAGAATGCGTGCAGCGACCGCGCGCACGGCCTCTGGCGTCACATCCTCGACTTTCTGGATCAATTCCTCGGCCGGCAGCAAACGCTCGAATGCCAGCAGCTGGCGCGCCATCTGCTCGGCGCGTGCGACCGAGCTTTCGAGGCTCATCAGCAGGCCGGTCTTGAGCTGAGCCTTCGAACGCTGCACCTCTTTCAGCTCGGGCAGCGTCTCGGCGGCGCGGCGGAACTCGGTCCCGATGACGTCGACAAGCTGACCCATGGTGCCAGGTGCGGAGGCTGCGTGCACGGTCGCGACGCCGGCATCCGTCAGGCCCCAGATCGAGGAATAGATCGAGTAGCACAGGCCGCGCTTTTCGCGCACTTCCTG
>JANOJW010000145.1:0-3500 GCA_031418955.1 Hyphomicrobiales bacterium
AAGCTCGAGGCCTTGGACGACGATCAGATCGAGGAACTTCTGAGGCTAGTCGAGAGGCTCGGAGGACCCAGAGAACTGGGACGCCCCCTCTCCGATCGCGAGAAGCAACTCGTACGGGACGCCAAGGCGGAATTCGCGGCCAGCGGGGGCCATTCGTTGGAGGATGGCTTTACCATGATCGACGAACGGCTCACCGGCCGGCGTCGGACTACATGAGGCGCGTGCGGCTATCGAGCAGCTTCATCGCCGAGTTCGAGGTGATGCTGCACGAGGGCGCTGAGAAATTTGGACCGCTCGTCGCCGAGAGAACCAAGCAAAGAGTGCGCCAGACCATCGAGCATCTGGCCCGCCATCCCGTGAGACCGGCTGACGAAGAACTCGGACTGTGCGTCTATCACGTCGAGCGCACGCCCTTTTCGTTACTCTACGACCACGACGCCGACGAAATCCGCATTTATGTGATCGTCTACTCGCGCTCCGATCGGTCGGCGATTGATCTCTCGTCGATCGACTGGTGACGTCTGTCCCGGACGGCAGACAACCACGCGGGCTCATTTCGGCGGGTGCTTTCTGACCGCCGCCTCGTTCACGTCGGCGCCCCAGCCGGGCTTCGTCGGCAGGATCAGGTGGCCGTTCTCGATCCGGGGCGGCTCGGTGACGAGGTCGTCCTTCCAAGGCACGTCGTCGACGTCGATCTCCATGATGCGGAAGTTCGGGATCGCGGCGCAAAAGTGGGCGCTCATCAGCGTCGACATGTGGCCGTAGAAGTTGTGCGGCGCGCAATTGATCTCGTAGGCTTCGGCCATGGCCGCGATCTTCATCGACTCGAGAATACCGTTCCACGGCAGGTCGACAATCCCGACGTCCATGGAGCCCTGCTCGAAGTAGTCCTTGAACTGGCGGCGCGTGAACAGGCTTTCGCAACTGGCGAGCGGGGTGCGGATCGAGCGCCGGATGTGCGCGAGCGCGCGGGGATCGAAACTGTCGATCTCGACCCAGAGCAGCCGGTGCTGGCGCTCCTCGAGCGAGCGCACGAGCCGGATATAGCCCTCAGTCTTGAAGTTGAAGTTGAGATCGAGCAGGAACTCCACGTCCTTCCCCGTGCCTTCGCGGAGCGCGGCGAGCTGCCTGTCGAGCGCCTCTTCCACCCGCAATGAGGGGTTGAGCTCGGGGCCTCCAGCCGTGCGCCCGAACCCCGGCATGTACATTTCGGGTTGCGGCTGATCGAACAGAAAGATGTTGGTCTTCAAAGCCGTGAACCCACGCTTTCGCACACGCTCTCCGAGTTTCCGGACGTCATCGAGGTTCTTGAGGGCGGGGAGCCCCATCTTGTCGGCGTGGTTGAGCAGATAGCTGCCGCAGTGCGACCAGTAGAGGCGCAGCGTGTCGCGCACCGGACCACCGAGCATCTCGGCCACCGGCACGCCGAGGCCTTTCGCCTTCACGTCGACGAGCGCGTTCTCGATGGCGGCGAGCGCCTGCTGGATCAGGCCGCCGGGTGCCTGCCGCGTCTGGGCATAGAGGTTCGAGATGATTCGCGGATCCTTGCCGATCAACGTTTCGGCGAGCTTCATGACGACGGCGGTGAGCCCCTTGGAGCCATAGCTCTCGTTGTACTCAGACCAGCCGACGATGCCCGCGTCGGTCTCTATCTTCAGAAACGAGAAGACGCGCCAGCCGGCGTCCGCATGCAGGTCGACGATGCGCGTGATCTTCATGGGGGCCTCCGGTGGCGTGATCTGGCAGCGCTTGGCGTGTGGCCCCGAGCATAGCCGCCCGGCCAGTGTCGGCAAACGTCGGAAGGTACGGTCAGGTGTGCACGATGGGGCCTGGACCAGGGACCGCTTCCCCGCCATCTTGCCGCGCAGCCAGGACCACGACGAGCGGCGCAGCCGAACACGGGAGACGGACATGACGGGGAAGCTCAGGGGCGCCGACATCATCGCACGCAGCCTCGAGCGGCTCGGCCACACGACCGTGTTCTCGCTCTCGGGCAACCACATCATGTCGATCTACGATGCGGCGATCGAGGCCAAGCTCGACATCGTGCATGTGCGCCACGAGGCCGCCACCGTGCACATGGCCGACGCCTGGGGCCGCATGACGGGCAAGCCCGGCATCGCGATGGTGACAGGTGGACCCGGCCACGCCAACGCAGTCGGCGCGTTGTACACCGCACTGCAGGCGGAAAGCCCCATGGTGCTGCTGTCGGGCCATGCGGCGACCTGGGAACTCGGTCGCGGCGGCTTCCAGGAGATCCGCCAGGCCGATATGGCAGCACCAGTCTCCAAGGCGTCGTGGATGGCCAAATCCGCCGCCTCACTGGGCATGGAACTGGCCGAGGCGCTGAAGATCGCGACCAGCGGCCGGCCAGGCCCGGTCCATTTGTCGCTGCCCTCCGACCTCCTCGACGAAGAGGTGGAAGCCAATGCCATCCGCTGGCCCGGTGTCGCCGATGCGGGCGCCGCCCCGATCGCGCTCTCGGACGCCGCAGCCGACAGCGTGCTCGCGGCGATCGCCGCCGCCAAGCGCCCCGTGCTCCTCGCCGGCCCCAATCTCGCCGCGCGCGAGGGGCGCCAACTGCTCGCCCGCCTCGAGGAGGCGACCGGCGCGCCGTCTGCCGTCATCGAGAGCCCGCGCGGCATGAACGACGCGACGCTTGGCGCATTCGGCGACGTGCTGAAAAGGGCCGACCTCGTAGTACTGCTCGGGAAGGCGCTCGACTTCACGCTCAAATGGGCGAAAGGGCCGGCCTACGCGGCGGACGTCAAGCTGATTACCATCGACCCGGAAGGCGTGCTGGTGGAGCGGGCGGCGAAGGAAAAGGGCGCCGATCTCGTTTTTGGTTGTATCGCCGATGCGATACCGGCCGCGCGCACGCTGCTCGCCCGCGCGAACAAGGCTCAGCGACGCGACGGCTCCTGGCTTGCTGAAACGCGAAAACTCCGCGACCAACGTCCGAAAAATTGGGCGGAACTCACATCGATGTCGCCCGGCAAGCTGCACGCGGCCGAGGTGTTTCGCGCCATCCGGCCGCTGGTCGAGCGCGATCCCGAGACGATCCTCATTTGCGATGGCGGCGAGTTCGCGCAGTGGGCCCAGAGCCTGTTGCCCGTCGGCCGCCGCATGATCAACGGCATCGCTGGCGCCATCGGCGGCTCGCTGCCCATGGCCATCGCCGCGCGCAAGCTGGACAGCCGCGCCCCCGTCATCGCGGTGCTCGGCGACGGCACCTTCGGCTTCCACATGGCGGAGTTCGACACTGCCGTGCGCCACAAGCTGCCGTTCGTCGCGATCCTCGGCAACGACGCCTGCTGGAACGCGGAGAGCAAGATCCAGTATCGCGACTACGGCGCCGACCGCGTACACGGCTGCGACCTGCTGCCGACCCGCTACGACCAGGTCGTCGTCGCACTCGGCGGCCACGGCGAGCTTGTCATCGAGCTCGAGGAGCTGGTGCCGGCGGTCGAGCGCGCGCTCGAGGCAGCGGCGTCCGGCAA
>JANOJW010000146.1:0-4743 GCA_031418955.1 Hyphomicrobiales bacterium
GGCGGCTCCTCGATGAGGATCTGCACCCCGGCCGATGGTGTAGTCGCCGTCGGGAAACCTGTCGGCGAAATCCAATGGGATCGGGCGTAGCTTGAAGTTCTTCATCTCTCGGCCCTCCTCAATCACGCAGCAACTCCTGAGCAACATGCTCATCCATCTCGAAATAGATTTCGTTGTATTCGTTCGGACAATCAAGGCTGCGGAAGCCGATTCGCCGGTAAAAGTCTTGCGCTGAGGCAAGGGAGTGGAGCCCGAGCCGGCCTCCATAGCCCAAGTGCATGGATACATCACAAGCGACGCGCAGCATGATCGTACCGAGGCCATGATAGCGCCGCCCGACACCGGCAGCCTTGTTCCAGGGGGCAACTTCCAAAAAGCCGACGTAAACGAGTGGCGCGCGGTGGCCTTGATCGCAGCGGGTGACGTGGCCTTCCTTGATCAACATGAGCGCTTCACTGCCCGCGTCAACCCGCAGCGTGAGAGCATGGGCACTCGGACCCACATTGAAGTTATAGACCGCCACCCAGTTGAAAATCGACCTGGCCCCGAGATCGCGAGAGGACCAATCGTACCATTCTTCGGCGACCGTGCGAAGAAATCCGACGCTGTCGATTTTGCAGAGTTCCAAGCGGTCTACTGTGGACGCGGTCCGCACTCTCACGTGGTCGATGAGCGTCAGTCCGTCACCTTTCGGATCAGACATGAAAATGACACCGCCTCAATCCCACTCGAGCGCACCCTTCTTCCACTCGTAGATGAAGCCGATGGTCAGGATCCCGAGGAAGGCCATCATCGACCAGAAGCCGTAGACGCCGACGTCCTTGAAGGCGACGGCCCAGGGGAACAGGAACGCCACCTCGAGGTCGAAAATGATGAACAGGATCGAGACGAGATAGAAGCGCACGTCGAACTTCATGCGCGCGTCGTCGAAAGCGTTGAACCCGCACTCGTAGGCCGAGAGCTTCTCGGGGTCGGGCTTCTTGTAGGCGACGGCGAACGGCGCGATCATCAGCGCGAGGCCGATGAAGGCGGCGACGCCGATGAAGATGGCGATCGCCAGATAGTCCTGGAGCAGGCTCGGAAGCGCTTGGGCCATGGTGTCCCCGCAAAGCAGTCAGCGCTGTCGTATCGGGCTGCCGGGCCAAACGCAACCAATGCCCCGGAGAGACCCCCGCGACAAGACGGAGCGGCTGGGCGGGGACCGAGCCGGGGGTCCGAGACGGTAGCGAGGGGCTGCCACAGAACGGCCTTCACGCACTGAGACGAAGGCTGTATGCGAGGGGGACACGGACGGGGATGTCGACGATGACGACGGGCGAAGGGCAGCGGCGCGGGCCGCAGGCAGCCACTCTGTTGGCGATGGTCACGCTGTTGATCAGCCTGCTGGCGGGTCCAGCTAACCCCGCGCGAGCGCAGGCTGGCGATCCAGCCGTGGCGTTCATGAACAAGGTCGGCCACGAGTTGCTGGCCGCCTCGCGCTCCAAGTCCCCCGACGTGATCGCCACGGTCGTGCACCGGTACGCCGACGTCGGCTACATCGGCAACTACGCGCTCGGCAGCTATCGCGGGCAGCTCAATCCCGCCGACCGGCAGACCTATCTCAACGGCATGGCCCGTTACATCGGCCGCTATGCTGCGACGGAGGCCCCGAAGTATCCGATCGCCAAGTACGAGATCCTGTCCAGCAGTCAGGGCGGCGCCGGCCTGATGGTCGACAGCCGCATCACGATGAAGGACGGCACCCAGTACGACGTCCGCTGGCTGCTCGCCAAGTACGGCAGCACGTATCGCATCCGCGACGCGATGGTCTACGGCTTCTGGATGACCCCGTTCATGAAGAAGCTGTTCGAGAACCACATCGCGGAGAACGGCGGCAACGTCAAAGCGCTGGTCGCAACGCTCAATCGCTGAGAACGCAACGCGATGAGTTGGGGGGCCGCCAGCGTCTGCTGAGCGGCCTGACCGACGCTGCGCACTCCGAACACTTTTTTTTACCAACACGTAACAATTCTTGAGAATTGAACTCTTGCGCTCATCCACAGCAACCGTCAGTCGTTCGCTCCGACACACGCAGTATACACTAAACAACATCAAGTGAATTGTTCATTCGCCGTGACACATCTTGCCGGGAATATTTCAGATGCTTAAGTGTTCGCGTCGGTCCTCATCTGCTGAGTTACTAACTCCTTTTTTTACCCATAATAAAATCATCCGATAAAAACTTAGCGCCCAATGTCAAATTCAACTCTCCAAGCAACAGGCAGCTTCCACTTCTAGCGCCCCAAGATTACATGACATGGCGATTTCATCAGCTCAGATCATCGCGCACGCGACTGAACACTTGACTGAACATTGCTTCAGTCAAGACCCCCGTATTCGTGTTGTATCTGGAGCAATGATAACTGTCGAAAATCGACAGTGAGTTGTTTGCACTGTGAACCGATCCGTGCCCGAACGGCATGCGTGACAGCTTGCCGCCAAGCGTTCGCACCACGCTGTCATGCGCGATGCGTCCAAGGCACACCACGATCCGCAGTCGCGGCATCTCCGCGACGACCGTGGAGAGATAGTCGCTGCAGGTGCGGATCTCGGCAGGCGTCGGCTTGTTGGCTGGCGGTACGCAGCGCACCGCGTTCGTGATCCGACAGTCGACGAGCGCCAGGCCATCGTCGGACCGGGCCTGATAGCTGCCGCGCGCGAACCCGTGCGCGAGCAGCGTGCCGTAGAGAAGATCGCCGGCGTAGTCGCCGGTGAATGGCCGACCGGTGCGATTGGCGCCCTTCAGGCCCGGCGCCAACCCGACGATCAGCAGGCGCGCATCGCGCGAACCGAACGAGACGACAGGCGCATTGTGCCAGGCGGGCTCGGTTTTCCGGCAGGTCGCTCGGAAATCGGCGAGCCTCGCACAACGGCTACAATCGGAGGCGGGGTCGGACGATGCTCCGGTGTTCATGGCCGCAAGACCTCATGGCGGCCCAAACTGTCAAGCGCAGTCGCGGCCCGGAACCTCGCCCAGCCCGGAAAAGGACCGATCAAAGATCCATTGGATCGTCGCCACCTGGATAGCTCTCGCGCTCGCCGCGCTGGGTGCGGAACTGCTGCATGCGGGTTTCCCGCGCCTCCCGCGGCACCCGCTGGGTGGGATCGCGACAAATGTCCTTCTCGAGGTCGGCGATGTCGATGAACTGGTCGGCCTGCCGGCGCAACTCGTCGGCAACCATGGGTGGCTGCGTCTGCAGCGTGGACACAACGCTGACGCGCAGACCCTTCTGCTGGAGGGCCGCCACCAGACGGCGGAAATCGCCGTCGCCGCTGAACAGCACGACATGGTCGAGGTGCTCGGCCAGCTGCATGGCATCGACCGCCAGCTCGATGTCCATGTTGCCCTTGACCTTACGCCGGCCAGTGGAGTCGGTGTACTCCTTGGTGGGCTTGGTCACCATCGTGTAGCCGTTGTAGTCGAGCCAATCGATCAACGGGCGGATCGATGAATACTCCTGGTCCTCGGCCAGCGCGGTGTAATAAAGCGCGCGCACAAGGTGACCCTTGGTCCGAAACAGCGTCAACAGTCGTTTGTAGTCGATGTCGAAGCCGAGCGACTTGGCGGTGGCATAGAGATTGGCGCCATCGATGAAGAGCGCGATCCTCTCGGTGCTATTGATAAACATCATCTATACCAACCTGCTGATTCAGCGAAATAAAACCGCCGACAAAACCCCCGGCCCGACATCCGCCGGGCACCGAAGATGCCACTTTGCATCGCCGGCTACGTGCATATATTTACTCGAGCCACGCAGATAAAGCCTTTCGGAGGCACAAAAACTGTTCTCAAATGCGAGTGACAGTCGCCCGCGCCTGGGAGAAACTATGTTCTCGGCGGCCATGCAGATCACAACCACAACGCTTGCACTAGGCGCCAACATCCCCGGAAAATGGGGGATGCCGATGGATACGATGCACCGTGTGGTTGAAGAAATCAAGCTGCTGGGTTACCGTGTTCAAAGCTGCTCGCGGATCATCCGCTCCACACCGATGGGCATGCGCCGCCAGCCGGACTTCTGCAACGCAGTCGTCGCAGTCGAGGCCCGCGTCGGAACCGCAGCGCTGCTGCGGTCGATGAAGCGGCTCGAGCGGGCTGCCGGTCGCCGCCCCGGACCAAGATGGGGGCCCCGCCCGCTCGATATCGATATTCTGACGCACGGCGGGCGCACGATCGGGTTCGGTACGCGACGAACCAAACCCGGCTCCCTGCTGCTGCCGCACCCGAATCTGGCAGAGCGGACATTCGTCCTCGAACCGATGTCGGAAATCGCGCCCCATTGGCGGCATCCAGCAACCGGCCGGACGGTCCGGGAGATGCGGCTCACACTTCGCCAGCCTCGGAGGGTCGCAAATCACGTCGCAATTGCCAAACGACGCCCGGCGTGGCAGAAGTAACGACTGAGCGTTTTTCTTCAGCTTGGCGCCGAGCGGCTGCCGGCCTGAGCAGCGCGCGCATCATTCCGAACTCAGGCAAGGAGACAGGTCCGATGGCTCGTGTCACCGTCGAGGACTGCGTCGACAAGGTCCCAAACCGCTTCGAATTGATCCTGCTCGCGGCCCACCGGGCCCGGGCGATCGCGAACGGGTCGGCCATCACGATCGACCCCGAGAACGACAAGAACCCGGTCGTGTCGCTGCGGGAGATAGCCGAGCAGACGGGTTGGCCCGACGACATGCGCGAAGGCCACATCCACACGATCC
>JANOJW010000147.1:0-14369 GCA_031418955.1 Hyphomicrobiales bacterium
ACCAAGAGGCCCGATTTACTGGTACCGAATACGAGGGTCGATCCAGGCGATCATGATGTCGACCAGAATGTTGAGCACGACGAACACGCAGGCATAGAGGAACACGAGGTTCTGCATCACGAAGATGTCGCGTTCCTTGACCGCCTGGAACATCGAGTCGCCCAAACCCGGCGTGCCGAACGCCCGCTCCACGGGGATCGAGCCGGCGAGCACGAACCCGAGCAGGATGCCCGACAGCGTGATCACCGGCAGCAGCGCGTTGGGCAGCGCGTGCATGACGATGACCACGCGGCTCGACAGCCCCTTGGCGCGCGCCGTACGCACATAGTCCTCGCGGATCACCTCGAGCAGGCTCGAGCGGGCCATGCGCGCGATATAAGCGGCCTGACCGAGGCCCAGCACCAGCGCCGGACCGATGATCATCTGCAGCGTCGTCCACGGATCCTTCAGCAGCGAGGCGCCGGTCAGCGGCGCGCGATATCCGAACGCAAAGAGCAACCCGAGCACGATCAGCATGCCGAGCCAGAAGCCTGGGATCGCCAGGAAGAAGATCGAAAAGAACCGTACGACGTTGTCGGCGAGGCTATTGGGTTTCAACGCGGAGAGCAGCGCCACCGGCAGCCCGACCACCCACGAGAACAGCACCGACAGGAACGCGATCTGCGCCGTCAGGGGGCCGCGCCGCAGGATCATCTCGGCGACGCTTTCGGAGCGAAAGAACGAGCGGCCGAAGTTGCCGCTGGCGATGTCCTTCATCCAGCCGAGATACTGCACCCACAGCGGATCGGAGAGCCCCAGATCCTTCATATAGTGGGCGCGCTGCTCGTCGGTGAGTTTGGTGAAGCCGTCGGGCCCGAAAATCGCGACCAGCGGGTCGCCTGGCAGAATTCGCATCACCACGAACACGACGATCGACACGCCGATCACGGTGAACAGGCCGAACAGCAGGCGCCGCAGGATGTAGGTGAACATGACTTTGGAAACGCCTGCCTGAGCTCGCTAGGATCGCGTCGACATCACTCCAACGGTTTCCCGGACAGATCAGCCGGGAGGCTGATCAGATCCGGGATCGATCCTTCCCGGCGGTCGTGTGCTCGATCGCTGCCTGAAGGATCCCGGCTCGAGAAGCGCGCATTGCGGCGCGCTTCGGCCGGGAAACCGAACTGCGTAAAGGCGCGCCACCCACGAGGAGCGGCGCGCACTCGGCAACCTCACTTGTCGAGCCACATGGTGTCCATGCGTACGACGTCGTAGATGCCGAAGTATTCCTTCGGATTGTGGCCCTTCACGTAATTGTACCAGCCGTCGTTGATCTTCTCCCACGACATCGGCAGCAGCGGCGGGTTCGCCTCCATGATCGCCTCGGCCGCGCGGATGTGCTCGAGCCGCTTCTTCGCATCGGTCTCGGTGTCGATCATCGGCAGCAGATCGTCGAACTCCTTCACCGACCAGTTCGAGTAGTTCTGCGGGCCACCGGTCCGGTACCAGGCATTGAAGTAGTCGGACGGATCAAGCAGCGTCGAGACGATGGCGCCGATGGCCATGTCGAAGTTGCCGTTCTTGGTGTCGTCGAACCACACCGACTCGACGACGGTGCGGATCTTGGTCTCGATGTTCAGCGTCTGCTGCAGCATGGCCTGGATCGCCTGCGCCCACAGCTTGAACGTCGCCACCTCGCGCACGAGGTAGTCCATGCCCTTGATGCCGTTCTCATAGCCGGCGGCCTTCATCAGAGCCTTGGCTTCCGTCACTGCCGCGGTCTGATCGGACTGGTAGCCGATGCGCTTCTCGAGCTCGGCCTTTGGCGTCGCGAACTCGGAGAACGGGTAGATGAACCCGCCGACCATCATCGGCGCGTTGTCCTTCACCACGTCGACCAGCACCGCCTTGTCGAGCACGAGATGGCAGGCGCGGCGCACGCGCGGGTCGTCGAACGGCTTCTTCTTCGCGTTCATCCAGGTCGCCTGGATCACGCTCTGGTAGAAGTCGGTGCCCGACATGCCTGGCGTTGCCTTCACCTTGCGCATGGTCGGCGGATCGAGCAGGCGCGCGTAGTCGGTGCGGCCGGCGAGGAACGCGGATGCGAGTTCCGGCGAGAACGGCAGCGCATGATAGAACGACACTCCATCGAGATAGGGCAGACCCTTGTTCCAGTAGTTGGCGTTGCGCTCCATCTCCCAGACTTCGTTCTCGACCCGGCGCTTGCTCTTGAACGGACCCGTTCCCGGAATGTCGACGACGCGGCGCAGGTTGTACTGGTTGTCCTCGAGCGTCTTCTTGCGCACGATGCCGTTCCAGCCCGACGCGAGCGCACCCATGATGTACTCGGCTGTGCGCGGCTCACCGAGCTTGAGCTCGATCGTCAGCTTGTCCTTGGCCGTGATCGACTCGACAGCCTTGAACAGAATCGAGCGCGGGATCGAGATGCCGGCCGGCGGCTTGGCGATGCGGTCGAGCGTCGCCTTCACATCGTCGGAGGTAAGCTCGGCGCCGTCGTGGAACTGCACGCCCTCGCGCAGGAAGAAGGTGAACGTCTTGCCGTCGGGCGAGATCTTCCAGCTATGCGCAAGATCGGGAATGATCGTCTTGCCGCTGTCGCGGGGATCGCGGCGGACGAGATTGTCGAACATGCAGCCCTGGGAGCCCAGGTTGTTGATCGTGCCGGACTGGTGGACGTCGAAATGCGGCGGTCGCATCGTGATGCCGTAGCGCAGCACGCCGCCGCGCTTGGGATTGGGCTCGGGTGCCGCAAGCTGGAAGTTCTTGCCGTCGAATTCCTTCGGCACGTTGGCGAGGCCCCACTCGGGATACATGCCCGCCGCGATCGCCGCCATCGAGGCGCCGCCCTTCAGAACCGAGCGGCGATTGAGTGTGCCCGGCTTGCCGTCGTTGTCGTGCATTTCGTTTCCTCCTCCACTTATGCCTTTTCAGGACACCATTCGGTGTGCTCTGATCCTGACACAGTCTCTATGTTTTTATCGAGACTATACGCTGCACTGCCAGGAGTCACCACGTGAGCCAAACCCTGCCGGCCAGTCCGGTCACCGCCGCAAGGCGCACCGAACCGCCGGCAACCGTGCTCGAGGTCGACAACCTGCAGACGCACTTCTTCACCACCTCCGGCGTCATCAAGGCCGTCGATGGTGTCTCCTATTCGGTCAAGGCCGGCGAGACGCTCGGCGTGGTCGGTGAATCAGGCTGCGGAAAAAGCGTGACGGCGCTGTCGATCCTCCGTCTCGTCGCGACTCCGCCCGGACGCATCGTCGGCGGCGAGGTCCGCTTTCAGGGCAAGAACCTGCTGGCCCTGTCGACCAAAGAGATGGAAGCGATCCGCGGCAACGACGTGTCGATGATCTTCCAGGAGCCGATGACGTCGCTCAATCCGCTGTTCACGGTCGGCCGCCAGATCAGCGAGGCCATTGCACTGCACCAGGGCCTGTCCAGGAAGGACGCCATGGACAAGGCGATCGACATGCTGCGCCTCGTCTCCATGCCCGAGCCCGAGCGGCGCGCGCAAGCCTATCCGCACCAGATGTCGGGTGGCATGCGCCAGCGCGTGATGATCGCGATGGCTTTGTCCTGCAATCCCAAGGTGTTGATCGCCGACGAGCCGACCACCGCCCTCGACGTGACCATCCAGGCGCAGATCCTCGACCTGATGCGCGACTTGCAGGACCGGACGGGCGCTGCCGTCGTGCTCATCACCCACGACATGGGTGTCGTCGCCGAGAACTGCGATCGCGTGGTCGTCATGTATGCCGGCCGCAAGGTCGAGGAGGCGCCAGTCGAATCCCTGTTCGATCGGCCGGGCCACCCCTACACGGAAGGCCTGCTCGGCTCGATCCCGAGCGTCGATGACGCATCCCAGATCGTTGGAAAGCGCCCCAAGCTCAACGAGATCAAGGGCATGGTGCCGTCCCTCGCCAAGCTGCCGCCGGGATGCCGCTTTGCCCCGCGTTGCAAGTACGCGACCGACCACTGCCGCAACGTCTATCCCGACCTCCAGGAGTACCGCCCCAACCACTGGGTCGCCTGCTGGCATGCTGAAAAGCTGCTCGGAGCGCGGACATGAACGAGATCCCGCGCACCATCGCCGCCGCGGCAACGCCCGTGATCACGCAGTCCGCGCCGCCTCTGATCGAGGTCCGCGGCCTGAAGAAACACTTCCCGATCTACAAGGGCATTCTCGGTCGCTTGGCTGGTCAGGTCTACGCGGTCGATGGCGTCTCGTTCCACATCAATCCCGGCGAGACGCTCGGTCTCGTCGGTGAGTCGGGCTGCGGCAAATCCACCGTCGGGCGCACATTGTTGAAGCTGCTCGAGCCGACCGGCGGCTCGATCCACTTCAAGGGAAAGGACATCACCGCGTTGCCGCCCGAGGAGATGCTCGCCTACCGCCAGCGCATGCAGATGATTTACCAGGACCCCTACGCCTCGCTGAATCCGCGCATGACCTCGGCCGAGATCGTCGGCGAGCCGCTGGTGATTCACGGCGTCGGCTCCTGGTCCGAGCAGCGCGACCGCGTCGCCTCGCTGTTCCTGAAGGTCGGCCTGCGCGCCGAATTGATGAATGCCTATCCGCACGAGTTCTCCGGCGGCCAGCGCCAGCGCATCGGCATCGCCCGCGCACTCGCCCTCAATCCCGAGCTGATCGTCGGCGACGAGCCGGTCTCCGCGCTCGATGTGTCGATCCAGGCCCAGATCATCAACCTGCTGATCGACCTGCAGGACGAGCTGCGCCTCGCCTACCTGTTCGTGGCGCACGATCTGGCCGTCGTACAGCACATCTCCCACCGCGTCGCCGTCATGTATCTCGGCCGCATCGTCGAGATGACCGACAAGAAGCGCCTGTTCGAGGAGCCGCTGCATCCCTACACCCACGCGCTGCTTTCAGCCGTCCCGATCCCGAAGGCGACCGCCCGCAAGCGCCAGCGCGTGATTCTCACCGGCGACGTGCCGAGCCCGATCAACCCACCGACAGGCTGCCATTTCCACACCCGCTGCCCCTTCGTGCACGCCCGCTGCAAGGCCGAGGCGCCGCTGTTGCGCCAGGTGACGCCGGGCCACGTCGCCGCCTGCCATCTGCACGACGCCGGACCGCGCCTGCCACTCGCCAAGCCCGCCGAGGTGGCGCCGCCGATCTTATCGCCGGCCGCGGCTCAGGCTGCCGCCCCCGCCTTCGCGGGCGGCCCGATGTCGTGAGGTCAATGCCCGGACGCCGACGACGCGTCACTCCGCCGCCTCGACCACGACAGGCCGCTCGAAAGCCGGCAGCGGCGCATTGCCGTCGTAGCGCTCGATGGCGACGAGACAGGTGTGCGCCGCGCAGCCGCCCGAGAACGCCGACGCTGGCACATCGAGCGTCAGCACGTTCGGATTACCCGCGATGTCGAGCGGACCGTCCGCCGACTCGATCGTCTGGTACCACGCGCCGGTTGGCAGCACAGCGACACCCGCACGCACGTCGTCGGTGATGCGCACGCCGGCAAGACAGCGGCCCCGCGCATTGCGCAGCAGCGCCGTGTCGCCATCCTTGAGGCCGAGCCGCTTGGCGTCCGCCGGATTGATCATCATCGCTTCGCGGCCCGACTGCTTCTCGCCCTGCGACACGCGGCCATTGTCGAGCTGGCTGTGCAGCCGCCCGTTCGGTTGCGCGGTGATCAGGTGGAACGGATGCCGCTTCGTCTCCAATGCGCCGAGCCACTCCGGCGGCTCGATCCACGCCGGGTGCGGCGGGCAGTCGGGATAGGCGCAGGCCTCGAGCGTCTTCGAGTACAACACGATCCGGCCCGACTCCGTCTTCAACGGGTTCGCATCCGGATCGCGCCGCAGCCCTGACAGGAACGGCACCAGCGGCTTCTGCGGCACCTTCGCCTCGCCAGCTTCCCAGAACGCCTCGAACTCCGGCATCTCGCCGCCACGATCACGTACGTTGTTGCGGGTCTGGTCGTAGATGTGCTGCACCCAGCCCATCTCGTCGCGGCCTTCGGTAAAGGCCTGCTCGACGCCGAGCCGGCGGGCAAGACCGCACATGATCTCGAAATCCGAGCGCGCCTCGGCATAGGGTTTGACCACCTGCTTCATGGCAAAGATGGTGTCGGCACGCCGCCCACCGGAGACGTCGTTACGCTCGAGCGTCGTCGTCGCAGGCAGCACGATGTCGGCGCGCTTCGCCGTCGCCGTCCAATTGATGTCCTGCACGACGATGGTTTCAGGCAGCGTCCACGCGCCGCCGAGCCGGCCGAGATCCTGATGATGATGGAACGGATTGCCGCCCGCCCAGTAGACCATGCGGATGTCGGGATAAGTGTGCGTCCGGCCGTCGTAGGTGAACGGCTTGCCCGGGTTGAGCAGCATGTCGGTAATGCGCGCGACCGGAATGAACGAGGCGTTGGGCTTCCGGCCATGCGGCAGCGAGCCGACGGCCCCGAGCGGATAGGAGATTCCCTCACCGCCGACCGAGCCGAAGCCATAGGCGACACCGCCGCCGGCATGTCCGACCTGACCCGCGATCGAGGCAAGCGCCAGCCCCGCCCACCACGGCTGCTCGCCATGCACGGCGCGCTGCAGCGCGAAGCTGATCGTCACGAAGCTGCGCTTGGCCGACATCTGGGCGGCGAGCGTTCGAATCGCGCCCGCCTCGAGGCCGGTGATGCCGGCGGCCCAGCGCGCATCCTTGCGCACGCCGTCCGTTTCCCCGCGCAGATACGCGAGCAGCTGCTCGGATCCCGACGTGCAGCGGGCGAGAAAATCCCGGTCCTCGCGCCCTGCCGCCACGATCTCGCCGGCGATACCGAGCAACAGCGCGGTATCCGTGTTCGGGCGGATCGGCCACCACTCCGCGCCGATGTCGGCTGGCATGTCGTCGCGCCGCGGCGACACCAGTACGATGCGGGCGCCGCGCTCCTTCAAACGTTGCAAATAGAGCGCATGGCTGTGCCGGCCCATGCCGCCGGTCTCGGTCTGCGCCGTCCGCGGCGAGAGAGCGCCGCAGACCAGCAGCAGCTCGGTGTTCTCGGCCATCGTCTCCATCATGTTCGGCTGACCGTAGCCGTCGGGCCCGAGCACATGCCGAGCGATCACCGCACCAGCGCCGACACTGTAGGTGTCGACATGCGAGGTGTATCCGCCGATGCAGTTCATCAACCGCTTCAACACGCTCTGCGCGTGATGCAGGCGCCCGGCGCTGGTCCAGCCGTAGGAGCCCGCGAAGATCGAGTCATTCCCGTGCATGTCGACGACGTGGCGCAGGTCGCCAGCCACCAGATCGAGCGCCTTGTCCCACGACACCGGCACCATACGCTCGCTGCCGCGCCCGCTCCGATCGCTGCGCACGCCATCCCGCAGAAAGCCCTCGCGGACATACGGGCGGTCGATGCGCACCTTCGGGTCCATCAAGTCGGGGATGGCGGCCAGCATGTGCGAGGGCGACGGGTCTCCCGGATGCGGCTCGATGCCGACGATACGGCCGTCCTCGACCAGCGCCGTGAATGCACCCCAGTGGCAGCAGTGAGCGATGCGCTGGATCATCAGTCCCCCCGGTCGGCGGCGAAGTGAGTCCTGATCCTAAACGATCAGCTCGAGCTTGCGGTCTCGGAACTGGCACCCGCCGTTGTCGAACTGGGGCGGCGCTTCGGTCTCGCGACCCTCCGGCTGCCGAGCAGGCGGCAGTTGGCTCGGCGGCGCAGGTTGGGTCGAAGGCGCGCCCGGCCCGGAATCGCCCTGATTGCGCCCCGGTCCAGGCAGCGTCGGCGACGCGCCACCGATCCCAGCGCCTTGCCCGGCGACCGGCTCGATCATCGACAAGGCCATCGCGACGGCGGCGGCAACGACAGCGGCAAAGTGACGAGCCATGGTGTTCGCTCCAGACCAAATCACTTCCGATTGTGCCGGAACGAACCATCGCCGCCAAGCGATTTGGCCGCGGAGAACCAATTCCTGGCTCTGAAACCACTGCTGGCATCGTCATTATCGATGTTTTTGCCCTGACTTCAGCGCTGGCGTCGATCTTGCTCCTCGACGGCCATGACAGCACGCAGGGAACAGTACATGACGACGACCTGGCATCCGGAGGCGGATGTGACACCGACACCACGGGACGTCGAGACGATGGCCTCCGTCCTGGAGGGCCGTCACGGAGTTTTCGCATCCGAGGTTGCGGATTTCTTCTCCTCTGTCCATTCCCAGGAGGGTGATGCCGGCCGGTGCTGGGCCTGGGCGGGTGTCGCCGAGTTGATCCGAAAACGCGAGCGGGACCGCAGAACCGAACGCTAACCGTAGTGCAGTAGCCTACGGACGATTGGGGGCGCG
Source organism: Hyphomicrobiales bacterium (assembly GCA_031418955.1). Taxonomy (GTDB): domain Bacteria; phylum Pseudomonadota; class Alphaproteobacteria; order Rhizobiales; family Hyphomicrobiaceae. The sequence continues at coordinate 8,311 of JANOJW010000147.1, forward strand.
CTGCCGTAAGGTCGCGCAAGAGTTGGAAGAATGGCATCCGTCGACAGCACCACGGCACTCGGCCGGGTCGGGCTCATGGCCCGGCTCCGCGCGACGTTGTCTGCACTGCTGGACCGGAACGATGGGCCCGGCGGCGACGACAGCAAGGTGCGGCGGGACGCAGTCACCGCCTTCGCCATCCGGCTCATGAGCGCAGCCCTCCTTTATCTGTCCCAGATTGTCCTCGCGCGTTGGATGGGTGACTTCGAGTACGGCATCTATGTCTTCGTATGGACCTGGGTGCTGGTGCTCGGCGGCCTGTCGAATCTCGGCATGTCCACCGTTATGATCCGCCGGCTCCCCGAATACCGGGAGCGCGGGAAGGACGACCTGGCGCGCGGTCTGCTGCGATACGGCCGGGTCATGATTCTTGCCGCCAGCACCGCCACGGCGCTGCTCGGTCTCGCTGGTCTGTGGTTTTTCGGGCATCGGCTGTCCAGCTACTACATCCTGCCCGCCTACTTGGCGCTGATCTGCGTGCCGATGGTCACGCTCACCGATGTCCAGGACGGCATTGGCCGGGGGCGCGGCTGGATGCTCGAAGGCCTGATGCCGCCCTATGTGCTGCGCCCGCTGCTGATCCTGATTGCCATGACCGCGGCGCACGAACTCGGCTGGCCGATGGCGGCAACCACCGCAGCCGGCGCCGCGATCGTCGCGACCTGGGCGACGGCCATGGTTCAAACCGTGCTGTTGCAGCGCCGCATCCGGGATGACCTGCCGAAGGGAAACACCGCCCGGCCACCGGACCTGTGGCTCAAGACGTCGCTGCCGCTGCTCGCCATCACGGGAGGCGAGCTGCTGCTGCAGAACACCGACGTCCTGATCGTCGCCCACTATCTGACGCCGAGCGACGCCGGTATCTATTTCGCCGCCGCCAAGACCATGGCCCTCGTCATGTTCGTGCACTACGCTGTCGGAAGCGCGGTCGCGAACCGGCTGTCCGCCCTCAACGCCCGTGGCGACACCGGAGCGCTCAAGGCCGCCATCCGCGACGCCGTACGCTGGACCTTCTGGCCCTCGCTCGCGGCCGCGATCGCGATCCTTGCCCTCGGCTATCCGTTGCTGATGCTGTTCGGCCCGCAATTCACTGCCGGTTACCCGGTGATGTTCATCCTGGTGTTGGGCTTTCTCGGTCGGGCAGCCACGGGGCCGTCCGAGTTCATTCTCAATATGCTTGGCCAGCAAAAGGCCTGCGCCGCCGTCATCGTTTCCATGGCGCTGCTCAATATCATGCTCAATATCGTGCTGGTCCCGCGTCTCGGCATCATGGGAGCCGCGATCGCTGGTGCAACGGCCCTCGTCACCGGCGCGCTGCTGAACACCGTCGTCGCGCGACGCCGCCTCGGCCTGCGCATCGCCATTTGGAACCATCTGCGCACCCCGGCCGAGCCTACGGGCTGATCCCGGACGCTCCGATTTCGGTCAGCCCCTCCGCTCGAGCACGAGCGCGCCGCCGCTGTCGCAGCGCACGTCGAACTGAGCCGAAACGAAGGTCGACGTTCCCGCCTCGAAGATCATGCACGGTCCCTTGAGGCGGACCCCTGGGGTCATCGCCGAGCGGCCGTACGTCGGCACCTTGTCGAAGACCCCATCGGCAGCGTTCCAGACGAGCCGCGAGCCGTCCGCCTTGCCCTTGGCGCCCCCCGCTCGCGGGTCAGCAATGCGGTCAGGCGCCGCCGACTCCGTCGTAACCAGTACCGACCACGACAGGATCTCGATCCGCGCGCCGGGGATGTGCCGCTCGAACAGCCGCCGGTAGTCCGCCTCGAAGGCCTCGCGCAAGGACGCCTCGTCCGCGGCGCCAAGCCGCGCAGTCGCAAGCTCGACCGCGATCTCGTGCCCCTGCCCCGTATAGCGCATGTAGGCGATACGGCGCTCGGTCAGGGGCCGCCGCATGGCAGCGGGCTCGGCCAGTCCCCGCGCCTCCCGGCTCATCTCCTCGAGCAGCGCGGTCGCAGCCTCGGGCTCGAACCGGTCGAGACGCATGAAGCGGCTCTTGACCAGCTCGAACGCGATCGGGGCTTTGAGGAAGCCGATCGCCGAGCCAACGCCCGCTCCGTCCGGAATGACGATGCGGCGGATCCCGAGCTTCTCGGCAAAGCGGCAGGCATGCAGGGGCGCTGCCCCGCCGAACGCGATCAAGGTACACGCGGCTATCACGCTACCGCGCTCGACCGCATGCACACGCGCAGCATTGGCCATGTTCTCGTCGACGATCTCGGCAACGCCAAAGGCTGCTTGCTCGCGCCCAAGACCCAGCGGACCGCCGATCTTCTGCTCGAGCGCGGCATCGGCCCGCGCCGGCTCGAGCTTCAGCATGCCGCCGGCAAAGCCGTCGATATCGATCCGCCCGAGCACCACGTCAGCGTCCGTCACCGTCGGATCGGTGCCGCCGCGCGCATAGCAGGCGGGTCCCGGCACCGAGGCCGCGCTGTCCGGACCGACCGTGATCCGGCGCAGTTCATCGACCCGCGCGATCGAGCCGCCGCCGGCGCCGATCTCGACCATCTCGATCACCGGAATGCGGACGGGAAGTCCGCTGCCTTTGATGAACCGGGCGGCCCGGTCGACCTCGAACGTGCGCGCCTTGAACGGCTGGAAATCCTCGATCAGGCAGATCTTCGCCGTCGTGCCGCCCATGTCGAAAGAGACGACTTGCCTCTCGCCGCGCTCGGCCGCCACATGCGCCGCCAGAATGGCGCCGCCGGCCGGACCCGATTCGATCAGGCGGACGGGGAACTGCCGCGCTGTCGAGAGGCTGGTCAGGCTTCCCCCCGACGTCATCAGGTGAATGGGCCGCCTGTACCCTTCGGCCGCGAGCGCCGTTTCCAGCCGCCCGAGATAGCTCGACATCAGGGGTTGCACGTAGGCGTTGGCGATTGCCGTCGACGTGCGCTCGTACTCCCGCATTTCCGGACACACCTCCGACGAAAGCGTGATCGAGACCTCCGGGTAGATGCGCTTCAGGATGACGGCGACGAGATGCTCGTGCGCCGGATTGGCATAGGCGTGGATCAGCGCGATGGCGACCGCATCGATCTTCTGTCGCTTGATCTCCTTTCCGACCTTCTCGACCGCCGCCTCGTCGAGCGGCAGATGCACCTGTCCGTTGACATCCATCCGTTCCGGCACGGTGAAGCGGAGCTGCCGCGGCACCAGCACCGGCGGCTTCTCGATGGTCAGGTCGTACTGGTCGTAGCGGCTTTCGTCCGCGATCTCGATGACGTCGCGAAAGCCCTGAGTGGCGATCAGGGCCACGCGCGCACCCTTGCGCTCGATGATCGCATTGGTGGCGAGCGTGGTGCCATGAATGACGACGGCGAGATCGGCAAATCCGAGCCCGGCCTCTGTCAGCACGCGCCGTGCGCCGTCGAGAATCGCAAGCTCGGGTTGCGCCGGCGTCGTCAACACCTTGACGGCGGCGCGGCGCTGGCCGTGCTCGAGCACGATGTCCGTGAAGGTTCCGCCGACATCGGCAGCAAGGCGGGCTGTGGGCGCGGCGGCAGGCATTCTGGGCGATCCTCAAGGCATCGACTGGCGGCTCGCAGCATGACCGCTTCCACGGATGGTGCAAGGCCTTCGAGAACCATCCATGCCTCACAGGCCCGCAAGCATCTGCAGGCGAAACGTGAGCTGCTCACCATCAGGTTGCCCACAAGCCGATGTCTCTGTAGAAGCTCGCGTCCGGGGAACATCACAAGGAGGTGGGAATGTCTGACGCACGACGCACGGGCCTGCTCATGGCACTCTCGGTCGCAGCCGCACTCGGTGGCATCGCGACGATCATCGACACGGCAACGGCACAAGCCCCCCAGAGCGCCCCACAGAGCAAAGGAAACATCGTGACAACACCTACTGGCCTCAAGGTCGAGGACACCAAGGTCGGCACCGGCGCGCAGCCGACGAACGGCCAGACCTGCGTCATGCACTACACCGGCTGGCTCTACGAGAACGGCGCTCGCGGCAAGAAGTTCGACAGCTCGGTCGACCGCGGCCAGCCGTTCGAGTTCAAGGTCGGCATCGGCCAGGTGATCAAGGGCTGGGACGAAGGCGTCGGCACCATGAAGGTCGGTGGCAAGCGCACGCTGATCATTCCAGCCGAGCTCGGCTACGGCGCTCGCGGCGCCGGCGGCGTCATCCCGCCCAATGCCACGCTGATCTTCGACGTCGAGCTGCTCGGCGTGAAGTAGTCTTCGCGATCACTGGCGCAGGCCGCCTCGATGCGGCCTGCGCCTCGATCGCGTCTGTGCCGGTATGCCTGCGTGAATCGTCATGTTGAGTTCGTGCGCTTGTTTGATCAAGCATCGCGAACGCTCGCGTCTCATCGGTTGACCGTCTCGCAGTCGAGTGCACCGCACCGCTGCACATCCAAACCACATCGACGAAATCTGCACGCAACACTTCGCCTCGTCGCTCGCGTTCAACGTGAGTGTCGACGTCTCGAAGCGGATCGGGTTTGCATGATGCATCGCGCGATACGCGACGCATCGTGTCAGCGACATCGATGTCGAACCCGCATCGATCTACGGCCGCTTCTCGATCGCACTCGCGTTCGCATGATGTGATGTGACACGTGCGCGATGGCGTCATCGACGCTCAGCGATGTGCGCAACGCTCGAAAAGCGAGTAAAAATGAGGATTTGCAGCAACACTGACGAATGAACCCGCACATTTCGCGAGACAGAATTCGATTTAGTAGTCAACAAACTCGAAGTTTTTGCGCATATATTTTTATGCACGAGCTGATTCGTGCATATCTCGAAACAGAGGGAGAGCGAGAATGGCTAAGGCAGCGAAGAAGGCAGCGAAGAAGCCGGCGAAGAAGGTCACCAAGAAGGTCGCCAAGAAGGCGAAGCGCTGATCGGCGCCGGGAGTAGCGGCGCCCCCGGCCGGGCACCTGGGGCGCTCTCTTTCTCCCGAACGTCGCAGACTTCAGCACCGCGAGGTGCATTGAGACCGGAGATGGCAACCGCCCTCCGGTCTTCTTCTTTTTGTGACGTCGATCGACGTGCCGTGTGGATGCCGCGCATGAAGTTGTCGCGCATGGAGCTGTGCCGGTCGTCGGCGATAGTGCTCAGCCCTTCTCCGCCTTCAGCCGTTTGAACACCGGCATGAAATCGTACGTCGCATAGAACTCGGTGTCGAACGCGCCCCACGCGCATTGCTCGATCGCAAGATTGACCTCGCGCAGTTTCGACGGCGGCACCGAGAGCGTGACGACCTGCCCGATCCCCATCATCACGTACCACGACACGACCTCGCAGCCCGGCGGCGGAAAGCGTTTCCAATAGCCCGCCGCATCGAGCTTCGCGTTGATTTCGGCGAGGTTCTTATCTTTCTGGTGCTTGAGATGGATGGTGAGCAGGATGTGATCATCGCCATTGGCCATCGTCGTGTGTCCTTGAGTCGAACCACGCAGTTGCACACAGTTGCGCGTGAAAACTCATCCAATCCCGACAGAAATCGAGATTATTCCATGAAACAACACGCATTTTCATGGTTTCTAGTTCAAAAATTAACCTTCTGTTAACTATGTCAGTACAGCATAGCTCCAGCAAGTGAACAAACGATTCATCTGGGCAGATGATCGACTTGCTTCTGGGAACTGAGAGGAAAACTCACATGGCTAAGACCGCAAAGACGACGAAGAAGCCGGCCAAGACCGTTCGCAAGCCTGTCAAGAAGGCCGTCAAGGCGACGGCGAGCGTGAAGCGCGCTGGCAGCGCCCGCCGCAAGGCTGCTCGCTGAACGACTGCAGCGTCCGCCTTTTCGGACCCGCTGACGAGATGAGGCCGGCGCCACATGGCTGCCGGCCTTTTCGTTTTGCCGCCGCACCGTCACGCGGGGCAAATCAGGCATGGCCGGCTTCGCTGACGAGATGCGAGAGATCTATCCCGAGCTTGAACAGGGCCCGGTCGTACTTGAGCTCGAGGTCCGGACTGAACACCAGGTCCCGGTCGGCGGGGCAGTGCAGCCAGCCGTTCGCCTGGATTTCGCTGTCGAGCTGGCCGGCGGCC
>JANOJW010000148.1:0-13879 GCA_031418955.1 Hyphomicrobiales bacterium
GGAGTTCGTTTGCCTGCAATCCGGTACTGGAAGAGGTAGATGCGGCGACCCGAGGGCGTGACCTTGAGGCCGAAGCCGCGCACCTCCGTATCCCAGATGAAAATGTCGGATTGGCCGGCCCCAGACCTATCAACGACACGCTTAGTGATCTTGTCCCGCATGGTTTCGCCCTTCTGCTAGCAATCCACTAGCAATCCATTGCGGGGAAACTAGCGGAACAATGCGGAACCATCAATAGTGGATAAATCATTGAAATAGCACGTTTCATGCATCATGAGGAACCATTGGGATCCACAAACCATCGCCCTCCGAAGGCGAAGGTCGTAGGTTCGAATCCTACCGGGCGCGCCATACAGGATAAAAGTGCGAACGGCCGCCACATAACCCGCTGCCGATGTTATGCTTTTGCAGTTCAGGTTGCGTTCATGTCGCGAGCTGTACCAGTATCGTCACGGAAATGGGGATCTGGCCAGCCGTCAGGCGTGCTCGGACCCCGGCGTAAGTCCGCGAGGGCTCTCAAGCGGCGCGTTGCCGTCGAGGAGAGAGGAGTGCGCAAGATGATCCATCGACTGAAGACGACTGTGACGGGCCTCGCGCTCATCGCGATGTCGCTGGCGCCCGTGTCCGCGCAGGACACCCTGCGCCCGTCGCCGCATGCGCTGCCGGCCATCCAGGCACCCGCTGTAATCGCACAGGACGGCTCGTGCGCCGGCGCCTGCCAAACCCGTCACGACCAGTGCCGCGTGCAGACCAAGGGCAGCCCGAGCTGCGACACCGATCGCCAGCGCTGCCTGCAGGCCTGTCTCGCCGCCAAGAAGCGGTGAGCTTCGTTACGCCGATTTCTTCGCCGCCAGCAGTCCCGCCATCGCGTCGAGCGCGATCGTATAGCCCAGCACGCCGAGCCCCATGATCGACGCCGTCGCCGCCAGCGACACGTAGGAATGGTGCCTGAATGCCTCGCGCTGGTGCACGTTGGAGATGTGCAGCTCGATGATCGGAGCCTCGACGTTTTTCAGCGCGTCGAGAATGGCGACCGAGGTGTGCGTGTAGGCGGCCGGATTGATGATGATGCCGCTGGCGCCGTCGATCGCCTCGTGGATCCAGTCGACGAGCTGGCCCTCGTGGTTCGTCTGACGGAACGCGACCGCAAGTCCGAGCTCCTTGGCGCGCTTCTGGCACATCGCCTCCACCTCCGGCAGCGTCGTCGCGCCGTAGATGCGCGGCTCGCGGGTACCGAGCAGATTGAGGTTCGGGCCGTTGAGGATGAAGACGGGCTTGGACATCGGTCAGGTTCTCGCGCGAGATGTTCGTTGGCGCGACTCTACTCCCTCGCCCCGCGTGAAAGCGAGCGGCTCATGTGGCGGAGGCGACCCGGTTGCGGTCGTACCAGCGCGTCATGACCTCGATGGCGAGCCAGGACGCGATGGCGCAGCCGAGCAACACCCAGCGGCCAGCCTCCCAGCCCCAGCGATCGACGATCGCGGCGAAGGCGGTGGGCGACGCCGCATTGACCAGCAGGATCGGCGTGGCGATCAGCCCGAGCACGGCGCCGTAGCCTTTGACCCCGAACAGCGCCAGCGGGACGGCGCCGCGCACGATGGTGATCACGCCCTGCGAGGCGCCCATCAGCAGCGTGAAGGCGAGGATCGCCGCGAACACGCCCTGCCCCATCAACAGCAGCACCAGCGAGATCGGCAGTGCGCCGATGGCGATGCGCGCCACCGTGATGGCGCTCAGGTTCTTCCCGAACACGATCTCGGTGATGCGCCCGCCGAACTGCGCGACACCCTTCAGCGAGGCGACCCAAACGGCGGCGGCCGTTGCCAGGCCTGCGGCCTCGAGCAGCGGCACGAGTTGCAGCGAGATCACCGAAAACACGAAGCCGTTGAGCGACATGATCAGCGCAAACAGCGAGATCGCCACCGTGCGCCGCCGGCCCACGAGCGGGGGCGTCGCGTCGGATGCAATCGCCGCGGCCTCCTGAGCGGCGGCCGGCTCGGCGTCGTCGCGTCGGGCCAACCCGAACCAGTGCAGCGGCAGGCAGATCACCAGGTTGATGATCGCAAACAGCGCCAGCGTCTGCCGCCAGCCGACCGCCTCGTTGAGGAAATGTCCGATCACCCAGAAGATCGACGAGGCGAAGGCGCCATAGAGCGTCAGGTAGGAGATCGCCGCGCGGCCCCGCGAGGGCGCCACCTGCACCAGCGCCGCGAACGCCGCATCGTAGAGGCACAGGCGCATGCCAAGCCCGAGCACCGCCCACACCGCGAGATAGGCGTAGTGGTTGGTCACGAACGACAGCGCCAGCAGCCCCGCCGACACGACGATGGTGCCCAGCGACATGACGCGGCGCGCCCCGTGCGTGTCGATGGCGCGCCCGACGGCCGGCGAGGCAAAACCCATCACCAGCAGCGCGACGGTGTAGCCGAGATAGACCTGTCCGCGGCTCCAGCCGGTGTCGGCCGCGATCGGGTTCGCCAGCACGCCCAGGCAATAGTAGCTGGTGCCCCAGGCCGTGATCTGGGTGAGCCCGAGTGCGTGCACGGCGCGATGCATCGGATCGGCAAGCCAGCCGCGCCGCTCCTGCTGCTGTCCGCCCGCCCCGGCCGGCCCGTCCATGCCCACGCCCCTCGCTCCGTTCGGAACGATACTACGAGGCTCGCTCGGCTGCGCCAACCGATCCAGTGTCAGCCGATCCGCGGGGTGTCCGGATCCGTCCGTTGCAGCGCCACCCGTCGCCGGGCGCGTGCCGTAGGGCGCAATAGCGCGCCCACCGACTTTTCCATCGCCCCGACGGTCACCGCGCGTATTGCGCCGTTTTCCCGGTGAAGGTGGCGGCGCAATACGCGCGTCGACGTCGGTGAGTGTGGCAAGCGCTGTGCGCGCGCTCTTGCGCCCTACGGCTCGCTCGACTTCGCCTACGAGTGACCCGCGCCATCGGCGGGGCGGAACTTTTCACCTGTGCACTGACAGCTGACATGCGCAGCCTGCATGCGCAAATTGTAGTCGGGGACGAGAGGCGTCCTCACCCAATCACTCGATCGGGACGGCGACGAAGCGCATCTCGCCCTTGGGGTCCTCGACGCGCAGCAGCACCGCCTTGCGGCCGGCCTTGCGCATCTTGTCGATGGCCTTTCCGAGATCCTCGGCCTTGCCGACGGGCTCCTGCGCCGCCTCGACGATCACCTCGCCAGCCTTGATGCCCTTCTGGCCGGCCTTGCCGGTGGGCTCGACGGCGGTGACGACCAGCCCGCCCTTCACCTTGGGGTCGATCTTGTGCTGTCGGCGCAGGTCGTCGGTGATCGGCGCGAGCGTCATACCGAGCACCGCGTTGCCATCGCCGGGATTCACGGCGGGCGCGGCCTTCTTCTTCTCGTCCTCGTCCTCCTGCAGGCGGCCGACGAGGACCTTCATCGCGATCTTCTGGCCCTTGCGCAGGATCTCGATGTCGACCGACTTGCCGATCGGCGTCTGGGAGACGATGCGGGGAAGGCCGCGCATGGTAGCGACGTCCTTGCCGTCGAACCTGGTGACCACGTCGCCCGCCTGGATGCCGGCCTTGGCGGCGGGTCCGTCCGCCGACACGCCCGAGATCAGCGCGCCGGTGCCCTCCTTGACGCCGAGCGTTTCGGCGATGTCGTCGGTCACGGTCTGGATCTTGACGCCGAGCCAGCCGCGCCGCGTCTCGCCGAACTCGCGCAGCTGGTCCATCACCGCGATCGCGGTGTCGGCTGGCACCGCAAAGCCGATGCCGATCGAGCCGCCGGTCGGCGAGATGATCGCCGTGTTCACGCCGATGACGTCGCCCTCCATCGAGAACAGCGGGCCGCCCGAGTTGCCCTTGTTGATCGCCGCGTCCGTCTGCAGGTAGTCGTCGTAGGGGCCGGAATTGATGTCGCGCTGCTTGGCCGAGATGATGCCGACGGACACCGAGCCGCCGAGGCCGAACGGGTTGCCGATCGCCATCACCCAGTCGCCGACCTTGATGCGCTCCGAGGAGCCGAACTTCACCGCGACGAGCGGCTTCTTCGGCGTCACCTTGAGCAGCGCAAGATCGGTCTTGACGTCCCGGCCGAGCACCTTGTCGACCTTGAGCTTGGAGCCGTCATGGAAGTTGATGATGATCTCGTCGGCGCCGTCGATGACGTGGTTGTTGGTGACGATCAGGCCTTCCTTGGCGTCGATCACGAAGCCCGAGCCGAGCGAGGACACCTTGCGGTCCTGCTTGGGCGCCGGGCCGCCGCGCTTGGTGAAGAAGTCCTCGAAGAACTCCTCGAACGGCGAGCCCTTCGGCACGTTGGGCAGCGGCGCGCCCTGCGGCCCCTTCACGGTCTGGCTGGTCGAGATGTTGACCACGGCGTCGATCAGCTTCTCGGCGAGCGGGGCGACCGAATTGGGCCCCTGCGGACCACCGATCGGCGCGCGTTGCGCGGTGACTGTGGCAGGCAGCACCAGGGCTGCCCCGACCGCCAGCGCAGCGAGCAGGGACAAGGGGCGCAGCAACGACCCCATTCCCCGGCTGAGCAAGATCGTCGGCCGGGAACTGTGCTTTGGCGAATGCAACGCGCGACTGCCACTTGTCTCGACTTCGGCGCCAACCTTCGGCTCGAGTTGGGAGTCGCGCACTTTCAGCCGGGGAATTCTCAACGACGTCGTCATGGGCAAACCTCGCGGCCTGATCGGCACGCCGGGCCGGACGAGTGGCGCGGCGGCATAATTCGACAATCCATCGAGCCGAATGTGACGCCTGTCAACGGCAGGACTGAGGCAGGGTGAGCATTCATCGCTGGAGTGCATCGCTGTCGTGCGGTGCCGATTAACCGCGATTGCGCGGCCCATGCGGAAAACCGACCCTCGGTCGGCCATGCCCGACATATGGAATGCCTCGCGCAGCCTCAGGCAAGCTCGTGCAACGCGGTCGCAGTGCGCTCGGCTAGTAGGGTAGCGGCCCCCCTCTCCGATGCGGTTTCTGGGGCTCCTACGCGAGTTAACCAGTTTGCCAACGGCGTCGCGGCGCGCCCGAAGCTCGACAGCCGATTGCTCGCGTTTACGCGCGGTTAACCACGTCCTGCCATGGTCCGGCCGCCTTGGGGCCATTCCGCACACGTAGCGGATTGGCGTGTGTAGGGACGCGAACAGCGTCCGCGTCGGGTGGGTGGAATGACAGCAGTCAAGCGGATCGCGGGCGACCGCGCGCAGACGATCCGGCGCGCGCCGGCCGCCGTCGTCATGGGGGCCGCCGTGGTCGCGGGCCTGCTCGCCGCCTGCTCGCGCAGCTCGCCGCCGGCAGCGCCCGCAATGCGCGCCGACAGGCCCGACAAGCCCGCCTACGATTCCCGCCTGGGCACCTCGGCGAGCCCGCGCCTGATCTCCGATGGCCGCGCCATTCCCAAAGGCGGCGGCACCTACAAGGTCGGCGTGCCCTATCAAGTCGCCGGCCGCTGGTACTACCCGAAGGAGGAGCCGGGCTACGACCGGCGCGGCATCGCCTCGTGGTACGGCGATGATTTCCACGGCCGCAAGACCGCCAACGGTGAAGTCTACGACATGAACGCGCTCTCCGCCGCGCATACGACGCTGCCGCTGCCATCCTATGTCTGGGTGACCAACGAGGCGAACGGGCGCACGCTGCTGGTGCGGGTCAATGATCGTGGCCCCTACGCGCACGACCGCGTCATCGACCTGTCGCGGGCAGTGGCCCGGGCGTTGGGCTCGGAGGGTCGCGGGCTCGCCAATGTCCGCGTCCGCTTTGCCGGCCCGGCGCCGCTCAATGGCGATGATCGCCGCGAGCAGGCCTATCTGCGCAACCAGCCCTGGTACAATGGCCAGGACATGCTGGCGCAGCGCCGCGCGCCCTATGCGAGGCCGGTCGCCGCCACCGCCGAGGCGCCCCGCTGGTTGCCGACGGCTGCGCGTACGCCTGCCCCGGCGATGCCGCTGCCTCCAGCCAGCGGACCGCGGCGCTTCGTCGTCGCCGGGATCTTCCGCAGCGAGGCCAACGCCCAGCGCCGGGCCGACGAGGTGCGTCGTATCGCGCAAGCCGAGATCAGGCCCGTCACGACGGCTGCCGGCACCACATACCGGGTGCGGATCCTGATCGCCGACGATGCCAGCGGGCAGCGCTTGCGCGCCCGGCTTGCCGAGACCGGCATCACCGACACGGCAATCGCGAGCGAATAATAAGCCACTGATTGACTTCCGCCTCGCGTCCTGGCGATAGTCCATTCAGCCGTTCAGCAAAAACCGGATACGAGGATGCCGTTGCACGGGTTCACGTCTGCGCGCGCCTGGGTCGCGCGTGTCTCGAAAATCATGGTACTCGCCTGGATTTGCGTGGCCGCGCCAGTGCTTGGCGGTCACGGATCGCTTGGCGGTCACGGATCGCTAGGCGGCCATGGGTCGCGGGCTTTTGCGCAGACGGCTGCCGCTGCCGCCGAGCAGGTGACCACCAAAGCCCGTCAGGCGATCCTGATGGACGCCGATTCGGGGGCGGTGCTGTTCCAGCACAACGCCGACCAGATGATGTCGCCGGCGAGCATGTCGAAGCTGATGACGCTTTCGGTGATTTTCAAAGCGCTCAAGACCGGCCAGTTGAAGCCTGAAGACGAGTTCCTGATGTCGGCCAACGCCTGGCGCAAGGGCGGCGGACCGTCGGGCACGTCGGCGATGCTGGTTCCCGTCAACACGCGCGAAAAGCTCGAGCAGCTGCTGCAAGGCATCATCGTGCAGTCGGGTAACGACGCCTCCATCGCCGTCGCCGAGGGCATGGCTGGCAGCGAGGAGGCGTTCGGGCGGCTGATGACCGAGGAGGCGCGCAAGCTCGGTTTGAAGAAGTCGGTGTTCAAGAACTCGACCGGTCTCTACGACCCCGAGCACCTGACGACGGCGCGCGAGCTGGCGATCCTCGCCCGCCACCTGATCAAGGACTATCCCGAGTATTATACGCGCTTTGCCCAGCGTGACTTCAAGTACCGCAATCACAGGCCGTTTCCGAACCGCAATCCGCTGCTGGGCTCCGGCCTCGGCGTCGACGGCCTCAAGACCGGTTTCATCAAGGAAGCAGGCTACGGCATCGTCGCCTCGGCCGTGCAGAACAACCGCCGGCTGATCCTCGTCATTAATGGTGTGGATCGCCAGGACGACCGCAAGTCGGAGGCTCTGCGGCTGCTCGACTGGGGCTTCAAGAGCTTTGTCGAGTTCAAGTTGTTCGATTCGGGCGAGGTCGTCGGTCAGGCCCGCGTATGGGGCGGAAACCGGATGTGGCTGCCGCTCACCGGCAACGGCGACCTGACCGTGATGCTGCCGCGGTTCCCGGCGAACCAAAAACTGAAAGCCGACATCGTCTACAAGGGGCCACTCAAGGCGCCGATCCGCAAGGGCGATCCCGTTGCGGTGTTGCGCGTCACCTCGTCGTCGAACGCGGTCAACGAGGTGCCGCTGTATGCCGCTGAGGACGTCACCAACGCCGGCGTCATGCGTCGAGGCCTCGACACGCTCGTGCACATGGCGCTGCGCTGGGCGCTGTAGGGACTGGAACTGGTCGCTCCAAAGCCGGTTGCCCGTCACGAACTTGGCGGGCCGGTCGAACGCCCGCCCCCGCATGCCCCGCGGAGTTGTCGCGGTAGCCGCGGAAAAGAATGCGTTCAACCAATTCAGACCCAATTCGCATCGCCGAGATTTCAAAGTCCCAGCCATGGAGCATCCTGTTCCATGGGACGCACCAGATGGAGTGTGGTGCGTTCCGGCACGAAAGGGCGCGAACCTCGGCTGCGCTCCACGTGCCGGGAAAATTGCGCTATGAGCAGCCCGCTTCCCATGACTTGAGACGAGATCAATGGCGCTTCGAGACATCATTCAGGCGAACGGCCCGCAGTGGCTCGCCGCCGGCGGCTTCCTGATCGGGGCCGTGTTCGGCGGAACCGTCTATCGCACCAACTTCTGCACCATGGGCGCCATTTCCGACATCGTGAACATGAGCGACTGGCGGCGCATGCGGGCGTGGTTGCTGGCGGCGGCAACTGCACTGCTTGGAGCGCAGATTCTGGACGCGGCCGGCGTCGTCGAGCTTCGCCGCTCGATGTATCTCGGCGCCAGCCTCAACTGGCTCGGCAACATCGCGGGCGGACTGATGTTCGGCTTCGGCATGGTGTTTGCGGGCGGCTGCGCCTCGCGCAATCTCGCCCGCGTCGGCGGCGGTGACCTGCGTGCACTGCTGACCCTCGTTGTCCTCGGCCTGTTCGCCTACATCGCCATCGGCGGGCTGCTCGGGCCGATGCGCACCTCGATCGAACAGGCTACGAGCGTGCTCCTGCCGGCGAAGTCGCAGTCGATCGGCGATCTCGTTGGCGGAGCGCTGGGGCTGTCGGGAAGCCAAGGGCCGCTGCTCGTCACGGCCGCCATCGTGATCGCGGCGTTCGCCTATTGCTTCCGGGACGCCGAATTCCGCTCCTCACCCACCCACATCGTCGCCGGCTTGGCGATCGGCCTGTGCGCGGTCGCCGGCTGGGCGCTGACCGGCCTTGGCTTCGACGAGCTCAGCGACAAGCCGGTGGCGCCGATCTCGCTCACCTACGTCCGCCCGACTGGCGATACGCTCGAATGGCTGCAACGCTTCACCGCCGCGCGGATGCCGGGCTTTGGCGTCGCGAGCGTGTTCGGAGCGATTCTCGGCGCCTTCCTCACGGCAAAGGCCATGGGCCGCTTCCGCCTGACCACCTTTTCCGACACCGGCGATACGCTGCGATGCCTGCTGGGCGCGGCTTTGATGGGCGTCGGCGGCGTGCTGGCGCTCGGCTGCACGGTCGGGCAGGCGATCACGGGTGTATCAACACTCGCACTCGGCTCGTTTCTGACTTTTGTCGCTATCATCGCCGGGGGTGTTTTTGGTATAAGAGCGCTCGAACGGCTGCTCATGTCGCAAACCTGAGCCTCCGACCCGTCGCGTAACCCTGTACCCGCGTCCAGTCAGCGAGCATGATGCGCCCATGAAGCCCATCGTCGTGTCAGACATCCTTGCCGTCGGCGAGGTGCCGAGCCCCGATCAATTCGAGATCCTGGCCAAGGCCGGGTTCCGGTCGGTCATCAACAACCAGCCCGACGGCGAGGTTGACCGGTTACCGGGCAACGAAGCGCTGGCCGCCGCCGCCAAGAAAAGTGGCCTCGGGTACGCCTACGCGCCGCTCGCCAACCGCACGCCCGAGCCGCATGAACTCGAGGCCTACGCCGAGGCGCTGACGCAACTCCAGGCTCCGGTATTCGCGTTCTGCTATTCCGGCGCCCGCTCGGCGGCCGGCTGCGCGCTGCTGTTGACCAAGACGCAAGAGCCCGACGCGATCATCTCCCAGTTCAACGAGGCAGGCTACGACGTCGCCAGCCTGAAGCCCTGGCTCGAGGACGAACGCAAGCGCCGCGCAAGTCCTGCCGCCAAGCCCGTACACGGCAACGGTGCGGTCCTTGCGTCGAAGGAGACTGTCGCAGCGCCGCCAGCGGCGCTTCCGGTACCGGTAGCTGTCGTCACGGCGCCGAAGAAGCCCTTGGAAGGGATCATCGTGCATGCTCGTGCCGCTGGATACGGCGGCTTCGCGATGTAGCCTGACCTTCCGGCCCCCATCTCCCCCGCGCTAACCTCTGCTTCACCTTAACTGCCGTCAACCCTCGGAAACGTCGGAGATTTCCCTTAAGCTCCTCGGTGCGGGGCGTGTCGCCTGGGGCTCGCCGCGACGCAATCTGGACTGTGAACGATGGGGATTGAGATGGGTCTGCGTTCTGTGATGATGATGGTGGCCGTGGCGCTGCCGATGCTGCTGGCGCCGGTGGCGGCGCAAGCGGGCGTTTGCGCGCATGGCAGGGCGCAAGCCGAGTGTTACCAGAAGGTGCGCACGCCCGACGTCTACGCGACCGTCCAGCGCCCCGTTCTGGTCGCGCCCGCTCGCACCGAGGTCGTGCATTCCCCCGCCGTGATCGGTACCCGGCCTGAGCAGGTGGTCGTGCGCCCGGCGAGCGTCTCCGTGCATCAGACGCCGGCGGCCTACGCGACGATCGCCCGCGAGGTCGAGGTCCGCCCCGCCCGCGCCCACTATTCGCATGTGCCAGCCGTCTACCACACGGTGTCGCGCGAGGTCGTCGTGAAGCCCGGCAGCTGGCACTGGGAGACCAAGGTTGATCGCCACGGTCGCGAGACGCGATGCAAGGTCGCAACGCCGCCGCTGACGCGGACCGTAACCGAGCGCGTGCTCGTGTCGCCCGCCCAGAAGGTCGCCCATGTCGAGCCGGCGGTGACCAGGACGGCGCACCAGACCGTGCTCGTGCGCGAGGCGCAGGTGCACAAGGTGTATCATCCAGCCGTTCATGACTGGGTGCATCGTCCCGTTGTCCTGAAGCCGGCCGCCAGCCACACCGTGCAGCGTCCCGCCGTTTATGGCCACCAGAGCCGACAGGTGCTCGTGCGCCAGGGCGGAACGGCGTGGCAGCGGGTTGGCCACCGCCACTGGTAAGTCGCGGAAATCGCGACAGGACTATCAGCGTGAGGCGCGCCGGTCTCGATCGGCGCGCCTTCGTTTTTCGGCGGCGGCGGCGCGACGTCCATGACGGGATGGTAACTTGGAATGACTCCTGCACCTCCCTATGTTAATCGACACCCGCGTGGCGCCCGCACAGGCGGCGACACAGGGCCCGTCGCGTCGTGGCACGCCGCACCCGTCGCGTGTGCCGCCAGGAAGGGAAGCACATGAATTCGCATTTCCGCACAGTTGCGATCTGGGTCGTCATCGGCCTGCTGCTGGTCGCCCTGTTCAACATCTTCCAGAACCCGGGCTCGGCGGGCCGCGCCAACGAGATCCCCTACACCGACTTCATCACCGAGGTGGATGCTGGCCGCATCAGCGAGGTCACGATCAAGGGGAACCGGATTTCCGGGACGTTCAACGAGGCAAGCAGCCGTCGCCCGTTCTCGACCATCATCCCGACGCCCGACCCCAAGCTGATGGAGCGCCTGATCGCCAAGAGCGTTCGGGTCAACGGCAAGGAGATCACCGACGAAGTGCCCTCGATCCTGTCGATGCTCGTCTCCTGGTTCCCGATGCTGCTGCTGATCGGCGTGTGGATCTTCTTCATGCGCCAGATGCAGTCGGGCGGCGGCCGCGCCATGGGCTTTGGCAAGTCGAAGGCCAAGCTGCTGACCGAGCGGCACGGCCGCGTCACCTTCGAGGATGTGGCGGGCGTCGACGAGGCCAAGGACGACCTGCAGGAGATCGTCGAGTTCCTGCGCGATCCCCAGAAGTTCCAGCGGCTCGGCGGCCGCATCCCGCGCGGCGCGCTGTTGATCGGCCCGCCGGGCACCGGCAAGACGCTGATCGCGCGTGCGGTCGCAGGTGAGGCCAACGTGCCGTTCTTCACCATCTCGGGCTCCGACTTCGTCGAGATGTTCGTCGGCGTCGGCGCGAGCCGCGTGCGCGACATGTTCGAGCAGGCCAAGAAGAACGCGCCCTGCATCATCTTCATCGACGAGATCGACGCGGTTGGCCGCCATCGCGGCGCAGGCCTGGGCGGGGGCAACGACGAGCGCGAGCAGACCCTGAACCAGCTGCTCGTGGAGATGGACGGCTTCGAGGCCAACGAGGGCATCATCGTCATCGCGGCGACCAACCGTCCCGACGTGCTCGACCCAGCCTTGCTGCGCCCCGGCCGCTTCGACCGCCAGGTCATGGTGCCGAACCCGGACGTGAACGGCCGCGAGAAGATCCTGCGCGTGCACTCCCGCAAGGTGCCGATGGCGCCGGACGTGGACCTGCGGACCGTCGCAAAGGGCACGCCGGGCTTCTCGGGCGCCGACCTCGCCAACATCGTCAACGAGGCCGCGCTCCTCGCCGCCCGCCGCTCGAGGCGCATGGTGACGCAAGCCGAATTCGAGGACGCCAAGGACAAGGTGATGATGGGCGCGGAACGTCGCTCGCTCGCCATGTCGGACGAGGAGAAGCGCCTCACCGCCTACCACGAGGCCGGCCACGCCATCGTCGCCCTGAAGATGCCGGGCCTCGATCCCATCCACAAGGCGACGATCATTCCGCGCGGCCGTGCGCTCGGCATGGTGATGACGCTGCCGGAGGGCGACCGCTACTCGCTGACACGCGAGAAGTGCGTGTCGCAAATCGCTTTCGCGTTCGGCGGACGCGAGGCCGAGCTCTACAAGTTCGGCCCCGACAAGGTGACGAGCGGCGCCTCGGGCGACATTCAGATGGCGACGGGCCGCGCCCGCTCGATGATCATGGAATGGGGTATGTCCGACAAGCTCGGCCGCGTCCGCTACAAGGCGAACGAGCAGGAGGTGTTCCTCGGCCACTCGGTCACCCAGTCGACCAATATTTCCGAAGAGACGTCGCGCCTCATCGACGAGGAGATCCGCCATCTCGTCGAGCAGGGAGAAGCCAGCGCCCGGCGCATCATTAACGATCACAAGGACCAGTTCGAGGCGATCGCGCTCGGCCTGCTCGAGTACGAGACGCTGTCGGGCGAGGACATCTCCAACCTGATCGCCGGCAAACCCATCGTGCGCAAGTCGGACGACGACGAATCACGCGGACCCACCGACTCGGCCGTGCCGGTCGCCGGCCGCCAGCGTCCACGCGACGAGCCGGGCGGTTTCGAGCCGCAGCCGCAGACGTGAGGTAGCAAGTCTTGATCGTCCGGTTGAGACTTGATGAGGCCGGTGTGCAAGCCCCGGCCTCTTCGCATGATCGAATGGCTGGCGGTGATGCACTCATGGGTGTCACTCATGGGGTCGACAAGTCGCGCGCCGACCCCCAATCTAGGCGCACGCGTGGAAGTTGCACGCCCCGACTGCGGCAATTGCGGAGCCCTTGCATGGCAACCCTCGATCTCGAGGCCGAGTACAACAATCGCGCGCGCGTGCCCGACCACGGCGCGGTGCAGGATCGCCTCGCCAGGCTGTCGGAGGAGGTGCGCCGGGCCGCCGGCAGCGCCGCCGAACTCGATCGCAGCTACGGTTCGGGCGAGCGGCAGAAGTACGACCTGTTCAAACCGAAGTCCGGTGGCGGCAACGTGGCTGCGCTCGTCTACATCCACGGCGGCTACTGGCAACGCGGCGACCGCAAGGGCAACTCGTTCGTCGCCCGCGAGCTCAATGCGCGCGGCATCACCGTCGCTGTGCCGTCCTATTCGTTGTGCCCGGCCGTCGCCGTGATGGACATCGTCGCCGAGCTGCGCAGTTGCGTGAAGGCCGTGCACGATGCGACGAAGCAAAGGATCGTGGTCGCTGGCCACTCGGCAGGCGGGCATTTGGCCGCCGCCATGCTGGCGACCGACTGGTCGAGGGTCGCTGGAGCGCCGGCCGATTTGGTCAAGGCGGCCTACTCTATCTCCGGTGTGTTCGATCTGTCGCCGCTGATCACCACGTCGATCAACGAGGGCTTGAAGCTCGATGTTGCAAAAGCGCGCGAGGCAAGCGTCACGGGCTGGCCGACGCCGCCGAAGGATCGCACGTTCGTCGCCGGCGTCGGTGGCGACGAGTCGCAGGAGCTGATCCGCCAGAGCCTCGCCATTGCGGGCGCCTGGAGCCGCGCCGGCGTCAAGGCCGAGTGCGTGATCGTGCCAGCGACCAACCACTTCACCGTGGTCGAGGAGCTCACCCGACCCGACAGCGCCATGCTCGCGCGGGTCGCGCTGATGTGCGGCCGCTGAGAGCCTGTCTCGGAGGTTTTCGTGTGGTTTCACGGTCCAAGCCCGAGTCGATCCGCCAGGAGGAGGCCGCCGACCGTAGCCTGGCTACGGGCAAGGGCTTCGACGCCGCGGTCGGCCGAGATTGGGCCGCCTCCGGTTGCGCTTCAGTTGCCCACAAGCAACCGCGCCGCCGGTTGCGTTGGAA
>JANOJW010000149.1:0-6239 GCA_031418955.1 Hyphomicrobiales bacterium
TCGACATCGAGCACGGCAAAGCCGCGGCTGGAGTAGAACTGGATGCGGAGCGAGAGACCCGCGTTGCTCTTGCTCGTGGGTCCGCCGTGGGCCAAAACCAGCGTCGGGGGAAGCGCGCCGGCCGGCGCGCGCGCCGCGGCGTTCGTGGGTGCGTAGTAGTGGGCGAATGTTTCTTTGCCGTCACCCCCGGCGAACGTGACCAGCTTCGAGATGGACAGTCCGCGTGGATCAAGCGCCAGATCCGCACCCGTTCGCACGATGATGGTTGGCCGATTCCGGTCATCGAGCGCCGCAATCGCAGCCGGCGCTTTGGCGAACCCCGCAATCCCGGCGATGCCGCCGTCGAAAGCCGCGAGGGAGCCGAAGTCCTTGGCGCCGATCGTCGACTGCACGCTCGTTGCCGGATCGGCGTTCACGTCGGAAAACAAATTGATGCTGATGCCGTGGGCATCGACCGCACACACGCCGCCATCGCGGGCGACGACGAGACTGCGCACGCCGAACGTCCACATCGGTGCGCCGAGATCGAACGAGAAGCGCGAGAGCCAGCGCACAGCTCCGCCATCCCACAAGGCGAGATTGCCTTGGCCGAGGCCATCAGCAAGGAAGACGAGCCGCCCGTCGGCGAGCCATGTCGGCTGCATGGCGGCACTGCCGTCGCCGCCAGCAATGCGGCGAGGTCGGTCGAGACCGCCATCCGCCGCAACGCCGCAGACGAAAAGCGCGGCCTGATCCCATGGCATATCGGGAAGATCCCAGCCGAGGAAGGCCAAGCACTTGCCGTCAGGCGAGAGGCGCGGCCAGGCGTAGAAGTCGCGACCGGTCGCGAGTTCTGTGACGTGACCTCGATTGGCGCCCTCGAGCGCGATGGCGACCAGCAGGTTATCCGGGTTGTGGCGGCCCTTGGCGTAGCGCTCGGCAACGCAGATGAGGCGGCGGCGTGGGCGATCGAGTGCGAAATCTGCAAAGCGCATGGCCGGCTCGTTGGTCAGGCGCGTTGGCTCGCCACCGGGGCTGAGTTCATACACATCCTGGTCGGCGTCATTGACGAAGTAGACGACGTCCCCGGCCGCCAGAAACTCGCCGCCACCGTACTCGTGCACGCGCGAGCGGGCCGACCACGGCGCCGCCAAGAGGTCTTGCGGCTTCGATTTGGCGCCGGGTTTGGCGCGCAGCAAGGTCTGGCGACCCTTCTCGGCGGGACGTCCTTCGGTCCAGTAGATCCACGGCCCATCACCCTGCACGAGGCCGAAGCGGCGCGCGCCCGCCGCCACGTCCGCAGGCGCGATGGACGAGGGCCACAGGCCGTAGGGGATGCTTTGCTTTGCCATGAGCTGCCTGTCGTCACGTGAGTGGTTGCGTTGCGCCGGCACCCCAGCGTTCCACCGATCCCTGGATCATTGAGCCTACAGCCATGAGCACGCCGGTGACAAAGCGAAGGCGGGGCTGATGCAGCTGACGCGAGTGATGGCGGTGGAACTCGCCCCGCTCGGCATCGGCGTCACTGCGATTGCACCGGGGCCGATCCGGACGCCGATCACCAATCACGGACCCGCGCAGACCAAGGCCCATCTCGACCGCATTCCGGCCGGCGACTACGGCCGGGCCCACCACATCGCGGCAGCCGCTGTGTTCCTCGCGTCAGATGACAGCGCATTCATCCACGGCGAGACGCTGAACGTCGACGGCGGGTTCGGGGCTGCCGGCCTCGTAGTCGCGACGACGCAGATGCAAAGCGGGGGGTGAGGGCAAGCTCTTCACCGCCGACATTGCGTGTTCAAGCAACACCGTCGCCAGCCCCCGCCGGCGCGACCTCGCTCGCGGGAAGGTCGATCTCCACGCGCGCACCGTTCGGATCCATGAAGAACAGCTGCCACACGCCGGCGCCCGGGCCGTTTTCGGGCAGACGGCGCAGCTCGTACGCCAGGCCGCGCGCCTTCAGCTTGCCGATGTAACCAGGTAGATCCGTGCCCCAGAACGCCATGTGGTCGAGCACGCCGCTACCCTCGGGGATCTCCGGCTTCTGGATCACGTGCAGGATCGGCTTGCCGCCGTTGTAGAGCCACGCGCCCGGGAACATGAAGTTCGGTCGGGGACCCGACTCGAACCCCAGCATCTCGCCGTAGAACTTGGCCGTCGCCTGGGCGTCCTTGGTGACGATGGTGAAGTGGTCCATGCGCTCGATGGGCATCGTGGGGCTCCTTGCTCGATCACGGTGGCGCGCAGCGCGCCTCGACCTTTGCAGCACCGATTATCACATGTGTGCGCGCGCCTCCGCAAGTTGCAGCACGCCGCCTCATGCCCGAGCTGATCGCGATTTCCGGTATGCCGTCCGCAACCGTCACAACCCGCGGTCGCGGGCGAGCTTGGCGAACGGCGTCTCCGGCCGCGCGCCGATGTGCGAGATGATCTCCGCAGCCGCGAGCGAGCCGAGGCGGCCGCACACGTCGAGGGGCTTCTTCTGCGCGACGCCGTAGAGGAACCCCGCCGCGTACATGTCGCCGGCGCCCGTGGTGTCGACCACCTTCTTCACCGGCTCGGGGGTCACGGTGACCGCCTTGTCGCCAGCCATGATCACGGATCCCTTGGAGCTGCGCGTCAGCACGGCGAGCTTCACGTCGGCGCGCGCCTGACGGGCCGCGTCGTCGAACGCCTTGGTCTGGTAGAGCGAGGTGATCTCGGATTCGTTGGCGAACAGAATGTCGACGTCGCGCCGGATCAACTCGAGGAACTCCGCGCGGTGGCGATCGACGCAGAACGAATCCGACAGTGTCAGCGCGACTTGACGCCCGGCAGCCCGTGCGATCCCTGCGGCTTGGCGGAACGCGGCCTTGGCTGGAGGCTGATCGAACAGATAGCCCTCGAGGTAGACGATGCCTGCGGAGCGCACGAGGTCGGCATCGACCTCGCCCTGGTCGAGCTCGGGGCTGATGCCGAGGAAGGTGTTCATCGTGCGCTCGCCGTCAGGAGTGACGAGGATCAATGAGCGGGCGGTCGGCGCGCCGCCCTTGGCGGGGATGGAGGTGAAGGTGACGCCGGCCGCGCTGATATCGTGGGCGAAGATGCGGCCGAACTCGTCGTCGGCGACCTTGCCGATGAACGCGCTGCGGCCGCCGAAGGATGCGACGCCGACCATGGTGTTGGCGGCCGACCCTCCTGAAATCTCGACGGCGGGCCCCATGCCGGCATAGAGCTTCTTCATCGTCTCCGCATCGACGAGCCGCATGTGCCCTTTCGCGGCGCCATGCTCGGCGAGATAGGCATCGGTGCAGCGCCCGATGATGTCGACGATCGCATTGCCGATGCCAACGACGTCGTGCTTGACCTCGGCCATGCTGCTTCTCCTCGCCTTGTGTCCCTGATCCGGCCGGCACTATAGGGCGGGGGGCACTGCGGACAAGCCGAAACCTTGTTCCCGGTGACAATGAGCGTCGCGAGGTTCATCTACGACTGCTACGCGCAACCCGCAGAGCAGGAGCGACGTCATGACCACGAAAATGTTCGTCAATCTCCCCGTCAAGAACCTGAAGGCGTCGATGGACTTCTACAAGGCGCTCGGCTTCACCTTCAATCCGCAGTTCACCGACGACACCGCTGCCTGCATGGTGATCTCGGAGCACAACTACGTCATGTTACTCACGCACGAGAAGTTCAAAGGCTTCGCCACCAAGCCGATCCCGGACGCTCACAACACAACCGGTGTGATGGTTGCGATCGCGCTCGACAGCAAAGCCGCCGTCGACGACATGGCGGCCAGGGCCGTCAAGGCCGGCGGCAGGGAGCCGAAGCCAACGGCAGACCACGGCTTCATGGTTCTGCGCACGTTCGAGGACCCAGATGGGCACACCTGGGAGCCGTTCTGGATGGACCCTGCCCACGTGCAACAAGGATAAGACCTACGGTCTGCGCTGTAATCGCGTCGTCACGGCAGGCGGGGCGCGGGCCAGCGGGCGCGCAGGCGGTCGTACATGACGATGGCGCCGGCCATGGCGACGTTGACGCAGAAGCTCGTCGGGATCTTCACGACGTGGTCGCAGCGCGCGACGAGTTCGGGCGAGAGCGAGCCGCGTTCGGGGCCCAGCACATAGGCAGCCCTCAGTGGATGCTTGAAGGTCGGCAGGTCGACTGCGCCTTCCATCAGCTCGATGCCGACGAGGCGACAGCCCTGCGGCAGCGCGATGTCATCGAGCGCCGACCAGTTGTAGTGCGGCAGGTGGCGAGCGCCCTTGGAGGTGTCGGCGGTCGCCTCCAGCGCCTGGTAGGTGGCGCCGATGGTGAAGGTGAAGGCGGCGCCGAAACCGTGTGCGGATCGCATCAAGTTGCCCAGATTGAGGCTCTTGGAAATGCGCTCGGCGCCGATCGCGAAATAGCCGCGCGGAGAGTGCGTGTCGGGGGAAGCGCCAGTCTGGTTTTGCATGAGAGGTGTCTCTGCCGCTTCTGCCGCCTATACGATCACCACGCCTTTGTGGCGTGCTTCGCCTTCGGGCTCGACGTGGATCAGCACTTGCGAGCCGTTGATCTCGCGCCCGATCGCCGCCTCGAGCCGGTCGCAGATGGCGTGGGCTTCCGCCACCGTCATGGTGCCCGGCACGACGAGGTGAAACTCGATGAAGGTGGCCCGTCCTGCCGTGCGCGTGCGCAGATCGTGCACCTCGAGGGCGCCCTGGGCATTGGCCTGGATCACGGCGCGGATCTGGTGGCCGACGTCGCCCGCGACCGCCTCGTCCATCAGGCTCGACACGGATTCCCGCATCAGCCGCCAGCCGGTCCACAGGATGTTGAGCGCGACCGCGGTCGCCAGCAATGAATCGAGCGTCTGCCAGCCGGTCGCCCAGACCAGTGCGAGGCCTGCCAGCACGCCGACGCTGGTGATCACGTCCGTCGTCAGGTGCCAGCCATCGGCGACGAGCGCGGGCGACTTGTGGCGGCCGCCCCAGACCACCAGGAATGACGCCCAGGCGATGTTGAGCGCAGTCGCGGCCGACGCGATGGCGATGCCCAGCAACGGCTCGACCAGCGCGCGCGGCTTGAAGAACGCGTCGTAGGCTTCGCGCAGGATCAGCAGGGCGGCGACGACGATCAGCACGCCTTCGAGCACGGCCGAGAAGTACTCGGCCTTGTGGTGGCCGAACTGGTGGCGCCGGTCGGCCGGCCGCGCGCTGATGCGGATGGTCACCAGCGCGACCACGGCAGTGACCACGTTGACGATGCTCTCGAGCGCGTCGGAGTAGAGCGCGACGCTGCCCGTTTTCAGATAGGCCAGATACTTGATGCCCATCACGGCGAGCGCCACGACGATGCTCGCAGCGGCGACCCACGTCACATCGCGGTGCGATGCGAGGCCCGGCTGTGCGCTGGCTGTCGAGGCGTCGTTCATGCGGTTCGACTGCATCCTCTTGCGAAAACAGCGAGGCGCCGGACCCATGCAGGAGTGCCGGCGCCTCTTGTCAGAACAGACAGTGAGTTCTCAGCCGACGATCTCGTCGAGGCGGAAGTTCAACGCGATCTCACGGTCGGCGGCGGCCGGTGAATCCGAGCCGTGCGTCGAGTTCTCGCCCTTGGAGACCGCGAACAGCTTGCGGATGGTGCCGTCCTTGGCTTCCTTGGGGTCGGTGGCGCCCATGACGTCGCGGTACTTGGCGATTGCCGCCTCGCCCTCGAGCACTTGGCACACGATCGGGCCCGAGGTCATGAAGCTGCACAGCTCGCCGTAGAAGGGGCGCGCCTTGTGCTCCTCGTAGAACGTTTCGGCCTGGGCGCGGGTCCACAGCACGCGCTTCTGGGCAACGATCCGCAAGCCTGCCTTCTCGATCACGGCGTTGATGGCGCCGGTCAAGTTCCGCTTCGTGGCGTCCGGCTTGATGATGGAGAAGGTGCGCTCGATTGCCATTTTGCGGGGCTCGCTGTCTGAGGTCTTGGTCTCTTGTTGCGGCGCGTTATAACGGTGGCGCCGCCCGCGGACAAGCGCGGTCGAACGAACAAGGAGCACTGCCCATGAAGCCCGTCGATCCGTTGAAGGCCAGCGCCCAGGTGCGCGCCGTGTTCGACGACATCAAGGTGTCGCGCAACGTCGCGGACGTGAACAACTTCTGGAAATACCTCGCCAACGAGCCGCGCATGCTGAAGCACACCTGGGAGAGCCTGAAGGCCATCATGGGGCCTGGCGCGCTCGATCCTTTGACCAAGGAGCTTGTCTACGTCGCGGTCTCGATCACCAACAACTGCGAGTACTGCATGGC
>JANOJW010000150.1:0-1675 GCA_031418955.1 Hyphomicrobiales bacterium
TCCAACATCATGCGGTGCGGCTTCAAGGAGACCTACGTGCGCGCGAATTATGCGCTGCCCCGAGCCTCGTGAGGATAGCATTCATCGGCTTGGGCACCTCTTCGGCACCGGAATACCCGCAGCATTGGCACTCCCACGCGAAACCTGCATACTGACTGCGGCAAAAGACACACCTGCGCGAGATCCCATGACCGAACCGAAATCCCAGGCGGCGGCCATCCGGCCGGCGGCGTCCATCGTGATCGTGCGCGACGGGCGCGAGGGCCTCGAGGTTTTTGTGCTGGAGCGCCACCAGGGCGCGGGCGTCGCATTCGCGGGCGCCACCGTGTTCCCGGGCGGCAAGGTCGACACCCCGGACGCCGCGGCCGACTGGGCGGCGCTGGCGCCGGGAACGCCGGCCGCACCCGAACGGCGATTCTGGGTTGCCGCGATCCGGGAAACCTTCGAGGAAGCGGGTCTGCTGATGGCGCGGCCAGGGACCACTGGTCCCCTCGTTGGCGGCGATGTCGTGAAGCGCCTTGTCGCCGAGACGCGCCAGCGCGATGCCAGTGACAACATCCCCGACTTCGCCGGCGTGGTCCGACGCGAAGGTCTGACGCTCGCCGTCGACCAGATGATCCACTTCGGCCATTGGATCACGCCGACCTGGGCCCCTAAGCGCTTCGACACGCACTTCTTCCTCACCGCCGCGCCCAAGAACCAGCTCGTCGCGCTCGACCAGTCGGAATCGGCACAAGGCCACTGGCGCACGCCCCAGCGCGTGCTCGATGAGACGGCGGCTGGACAACGCACAATGGTCGCTGTCACCCGCTTCACGCTCGAATTGCTCGCCACCTGGCCCGATGTGGCGACGGCGCTTGCTGCGGCCAGCAAGCGGCGGATCGTTACCGTGCTGCCGGTCGTGGAGGACACCCCCGCCGGAAAGTTGCTGAAGATCCCGAAGAAGGCCGGCTATCTCACGTCCGAGCTGCCCTTCGACAAGCGCTGATCCAATCCAGGAGTAACCGTTCGGAAACTTTTATCGGACTTTCAAGCAACCTTTACCTTGCGCGGATAATCTCCTGTCAGAACCAGGAGTAAACCGTATGTTTGCCAAGGGTGACGGCTACCGCGATGTGGTGATGTGTGCGGTCACCGTGAGCACGACCAGCGGCACACTGCTATCGGGCGTGATCCCGCGTCCGCGGTTGAAAAAGCTCAACGATTTTCTCAACGAAACGACGATGTTCATCGAGATCGAACTCTACGACGGCACGGTGGCGCAGCTGGCCAAGACTGCCATCGAGCAGATCGCGCTGCGCGAGGTGCCGAAGGCCGACCAGCTCGCCACCGCCATCCATCGCTCCGACGTATTCCACCCGATCGGCACGCTCGGGCTCGAGCAGCTCTCGAGCAAGGAGGCCGTCCAGCAGGCCTATCGCAGCCGTATCTCCCAGTACCACCAGGACAAGTACGCCGGCGTCAACCTGCCGCCCGAGGTCATGGCCTACCTGCAGGACATGACCGTGCGGATCAACACGGCCTACACCGACGCCCTCGCTATGCTCGACGCCAAGCGCCGCGAGGAGGCGTCGGCCAAGCCGAAGCGCACGGCGGCGGTCTGAAAGCCCGTCCGGGTGAGGTTTTTCAGACTCAACCACGTCTGCACATATCGTTGCGGCGATCAGCGACTGCC
>JANOJW010000151.1:0-13620 GCA_031418955.1 Hyphomicrobiales bacterium
GCCGACCGCGCCAAGGCGTCGGGTTATCGTTTTTGCATCGTCTCGGAGAACCTGGCGCTCAACCTCGACAGCCGGGGCTTTTCGACCAACGGCCTCGCCACGCAAGCCGTCGAGGGCTGGAAAAATTCGCCTGGCCACCGCAAAAACATGGTCGAGCCGCACGTCACCGAGATCGGCGTCGGCATCGCGCGCGCCCCGACCGGCGACCCGAAGTTCATCTCGGTGCAACTGTTCGGCCGTCCCGAGAGCTTCAAGTACCAGTTCCGCGTGGAGAACAAGTCCGCCGTGTCGGTCCGCTACGCCGCACTCGGCAAGACCCACACCATCGAGCCCCGCGTGATCGCCACCCACACTGCCTGCAGCCCAGGCGAAGTCGTGTTCGAGCGCGCCGGCAACTTGCTCACCGGCGCCAAACTCGTAGGCCGCTTCACCGCCCGCGACGGCGCGCTCTACGCGATCACCACCGGCAGCGACGGCCGCGCGCGCGTCGAGATCGGCCAACCCACGCCGGACCTGCGGAAGTAGGACGCCCTCTGGGATCAATCCTGCTCGATACAGGGGAGGCGGTTGCACTGGGCCCCTCGATTACCCCTGGTCATATCGAATATTGGGCGCCAAAGGTGAGGCTCTGCAGCGAGGCGTACACATGCGACGCGGCTACCAAGATCACCTTCACTCCGAACCCGGCAAACGCTGGATCATTGGTCACGAGGGGCACGTCCTCGATTAACGCCTGCGCCGCCAGCATCCGGTCAAAAGGGTCCTTGTGTGCTCCCGGTAGGCGTCCAGCCAAGCGACCGTGGTCGATCGTGATTGCGAGCGGATCGAAGTGAAAGCGCTGCAGATAGGCGCTGAAGTCCTCGCAAAGAGCGCTGCCCGTCGGCAGCTTGCCGATCCGCACCTTCGTGCAAATTTCCCAGGCCGACGCGGCGCTGACGAGGACCGTGTGGGCGGGATCGTCGATCAGCCCCTCGATTGGACCGGGCAGTGCGGGATCATCTGCGAACCACCACAACACTGCATTGGTGTCTAGAAGCAATTTCAAGCCGCACCCGGATAGTTGCCGACGCCGCACTCTTCATCGCTCAGCGGCTCGAAGAACTCGGGTCCCACGACAAGCTGACCCTTCAGCGCGCCGCGCCCACGATAGCTCTTGCGCGCCGGATCGGCTGCCTGGCTTTGCGCAGTCGCGACTGGGCTCAGCCTAACGGCAGTATCCTGCGTCCCAATGACAATATCCTCACCAGCGAGCACACGCTTGATGAGAGCCGGGAGATCCTGCTGGGCCTTTTCCAAAGGGATCATGGTCATTGCCAGACTATGCCAAATCCCGCCTCTGTTGAACAGCGGATTGGTTGGCGATGTTGCAGTACGGCAGTAACGGCTGACTCGCATTGCCCTGCCATACCGCGAATTCTGCAGGGCTTCTGAAGCTCACGATGCTACGTCATCTGCGCCGTGAAGCATCAGCCGGGCGATTGGCCATTGCCAGACCCTCGTTGGGCTCACGAGTTGCCGCTGCCACGACACATTTCGGGTCATGCATTTGCCAGCTGTAAACATGTCGGCGGCATAACGGTGACTAAGGTTGCTGTCGGCTGGTGGCATCGAGCTGCCCGCGCTAGTCTCGGCACGTCGCAATCGTTCACGATGCCTCCGGCTTCGAGGAGAGTACCGCATGGCACGGACCATCGAGATCCAGCATCTGGGCGCAAATGTCGCCTGCACGATCGAGAAGGTCGATCGCACCAGCCTCTATGGCTCGATCGACGTCGAAACCCACGACATGGACGGTCGGGCCTGCCGGCTCGCGACGCTGGCCGCCGACGGCCGCACGCTCATTCCGAGCGGCAACACGGCGATCGCCCACCTCTCGACCGACGGCCGCTGGCTCGAGCGCAGCGATCTGATCGCCCAGGACGCCGCCGGCAACCGCCTCAACACGGTCGCCTCGAGCTTCTCGCAGCCCTTGGAACTCGAAACGGTGACGACGCCTTCCCGCTTCCTCGATCACGCGATCCGGCTCGCCTATGTGCTCGACCCCGTCGACGCGAGCCTCCCGCCCAAGCTCGCCGAAGCGCTCGGCGCCGGCGCCATCTTCAAGACCGACTTCTCCTATCGCGGCGGCATCAGCGCCGACCCGGCCTTCGTCATGCAGGGCGCCGACGGCGCGGTGTGGCTGCTGGTCGGCGACGAGAACGCCATCGACTATGTCGGCCTGGCCCAGTCCGCCGGTCTCGTCGCCGAGGAGGCCGAGGCAGACGGCGAGGACGACCTCGACTTCGACATGATGTGAGCGCGCGCACTGGTCGGCCGGCACAAACGACAGAGAACCCCATGGGTAGCATCAATCTTCGCGATCCCCGCAACCGCGACGCCGTCGTCGGCGCCCAGTCCGTCCGCCAGACGGCGATCGTGCGCTACGTCGACAAGGACGGCGGTCCAGCCAAGCTGTGCAAGGTGCTGAAAGGCACGCTCGAGACGGGTTACGACGCGCTGCTGGCCGAGGCCGGTGACATGGACAAGCTCGGCGCGGCACTCGCCACAGGCGATCCCGAGCTCGATATGGAGCGCATCGGCATGTTCCTCAACACGGCCTCGCGTGTGTGGATCAATGACCACAGCCGCATCGTCTTCCGCATCGTGCAGACCGAAGTCGTGCGCGCCGTCGATGGCATGGAACGCGAACGCCGCCCGCGCAAGCGCGCCCCGTCCAATCTCGACAGCGACATTCCGCTGAGCTGGACCGGCCGCAAGGTCAAGAAAGCCGACGCGTTGCGCCGCTTCGTGTTTTTCCGCAAGCTCCAGATCGTGCATGTCAACGGCCTGACCTACGACTTTCTTTACGGCATGGCGAAGGAGCTCGCCGAGGCCGACAGCCTGATGCTGCTCGGCGCCGGCGCGTCGGGCAAGGAGCCGCTGATCATGAGCCACGGCGGCACGCCCTGCCGCGGCTTCCTCGAAGGCCGCATCGATGACGACCGCTACGTGCTGCTGCTGCACTTGTCGAAGATGGAGCTGAAGCGCCCGGCCCCGATCGAGGCGGTAGCCCAACCAGCCGCGACCGAGACGGCGACGGTGCCCACTCCCGCACCTGCAGCGCCCGAGCCACCTGCGTCGTCGCCTGCGACGCGAAAACCGACGGTGGAGGAAGTGCTTGCCGCAACGCAGTCAGCGCCCACGCCTGCGCCGACGCCACGGCCGGCCGCCGCCAAGGAAGACCTGCGCGAGACGATCGCGGACGCGAAAACCAAGAGCGGCCACGCCAAGTCAAAGAAAGTCGCAGCTGCCGTCGACGCCACCGCACCGGCGTCAGGCTCCGCGACCACGACCGCCGACGGTACGCCCGCCAAGCCTGCCAGAAAACGCGCGCCCCGCGGAAAACCCGCCGGCACCACGCCCGCCGAATGATCACTTGAGCCCAAACCCGACCCACCGCCTGGTCCCCGCATGAGCACCCTCGTCGATCTCGACCTGCTGCCGATCAAGCTCGGCGCCTATCGCACCGGCACCACCGTTGCGCTGCGCGACGCCACGCTGCTGCCGCTCGCCAAGGCGATGCGCAAGCGGTCCTCGCAACTGATGGTGCCGCTCGATCGCGACACCGCGCCAAAGCGCATGCCGCCTGGCCGCTACTTCATCCAGAAGAAGATCGACGGCGAGTTCACGGTGGTCGTGGTCCGCAACGGCGAGGCCGTGTCGCTGAACCCCTACGGCACCGTCCGCATGGGTGCGCCGTTCCACACCGAAACCGCAAAGCTGCTCGCCAAGGCCGGCGTCAAGAACGCGATCATCGGCGGCGAGCTCTACGTGCGCTACACCGATGGACGCCGCACCCGCGTGCACGACGTCTGCCGCGTCGCGCGCGCCCCGCAAACGCAAGCCGAGATCGACAGCCTCGCCTACGCGGTGTTCGCCGTCTACAGCCTCGACGGCGCCGACCTCACCGCTAGGCCCACCGAAGCCCGCGCCGCCATCGAGCGCATCTTCAAGGGCGGCAATCACGCCCACCCGATCGAAACCGTCGACGGCGACGAGGCCGCGGTGATGGCCCGCTTCAAGCAGTGGGTGGTCGACGGCGGCGAAGAAGGCGTCGTCGCCCTGTCGCCCGATCTCGGCTGGTTCAAGATCAAGCTGCGCCACTCCATGGATCTGGCCGTCGTCGGCTTCTCGGAGGGCACCGAGGACCGCGCCGACATGCTGCATTCACTGCTGCTGGCGGTCGTGCGCGACGATGGCAGCTTCCACGTCGTCGGCCGCACCGGCGGCGGCTTTTCCGATGAGCAGCGGCGCGCCATGCTGCAAGAGTTCACCCGCAGATGCGTCGACAGCGAGTACATCGAGGTCAACTCCGACAAGGTCGCCTATCGCATGCTGGCGCCGGGGCCGGTTGCCGAGATCTCCTGCCTCGACGTGATCACCGCTTCGAGCGAAGGCCTGCCGATCGAGCGCATGGTCATCGAGTGGGACGCCGGCGCGAAAACATGGGCCGGCATCCGCCGCCTGCCGCTGGCCAGCATCATCTCGCCTCAGTTCGTGCGCCTGCGCGAGGACAAGCAGCCGACGGCCGAGCATGTGGGCTTGTCGCAACTGACCCGCATCGTCGAGATCGAGAGCGTCGAGGCGCCCGCGAAAGAGCAGCGGCTCCCCGCCTCCACGCTGATGCGCCGCGCCGTCGCCACCAAGGAGCTGAAGGGCAAGACGATGGTGCGAAAGCTCCTGATGTGGAAAACCAACAAGGAGGAGGCGAATCCGGACTTTCCGGCTTACGTGCTGCTCTCCACCGACTTCTCGCCCAATCGCCGAACGCCGCTCGAGCGCGACATCCGCGTGTCCTCGAGCCTCGAGCAGATCGAGGCGTACTGGCAGCAGTGGCAGGGCGAGCAGTTCATCAAGGGCTGGGTGGTGCGCTAGCACCGCGAGTTTGAGACACGAGACACGAGACACGAGCGAGATCCGCATGCCTGGTGCCCACTTCACATTCAAGACCTCGGCATTCGTCGACCCGCCCGAGGTCCGCCGGAAGAATGTCAATGACCTGGCCGGATGCGCGCTCGCGGCCTGGGTCTCGACACAACTGACGGCAAAAGGATTCAAGGCGTCGGCGCCCTGGCCCGAGGATCACGGCTGGGACTTCTCGATCGAGCATGCGGGCGTATCGTACCTGTGTGTCTGCGTGCTGGAAGACGGCGATGGCCAATTCGACGCGCAGGTCTCGCTGGATCTGATGCGCTCGCTCGGCGATCGACTGCTCGGCCGCAATCGGTTCGCCACGGACGATGCGGTCGCGCGTTGCATCGCAGAAGCTTTGGCGGGCGCGTCCGAGGTCGAAGCCCTTGTTCGAGATACATGAGGCCCATGTCGCTCACCCGCGAAAAGATCGAACGCCTCGCGCCCGATCAGGCGTCGCTCTCAGCCGCGCACGACATCAAGCTCGTACGCCCCAAGCACGGCGCTTGAGCACACGACCCTTCATCCAGTCGCTGTCATCGCAGCCGGAAGTTCGCAAAAATATTCACCTGTCAAAGAGCTGGGCCGCCGCACAGGAGCCGGACCACACAAGCGCGATCCAACCCACAAACAGCAGCCACTGCGGACGATCATGCGGCCAGTCCGGCTCCTGGGCATAACTTTTGACCTCCCTTTCCGCCGACACAGTTAAGCGCGGGGATAAGTCCACCCGCCTTATGTCCGCTGCCGACGCGCTCGCGGCAAAGCCTGTCCCGCCGGATCTGGCTGACGATGCCCGGACCGGTGGTCTTGCCGTCTTAATATTATCGTCTATGGAGCAGCACGGAGAGATTGTTGGCCGGCATGGCTTCGATGTGCGGACCAGAAAACCCATGATCGCTTGCCAGCGCCGCGACGGCTTCCAAGTCGCGGACCCCCCATTCAGGGTTACGTGCCCTCAGATCGGCATCGAACGCTTCGTTGCTCGCCGCGGTATGCGCATAGTCCCGCCGATAGGGGCCATAGAGGTAGAGTAGGCCGCCCTGTGGCAGCATCATTGCGGCCCCGCGCATGAGGCCGATCGTTGCCGCCCACGGCGCGATGTGGATCATATTGATGCAGATAATGACTTCAACGCTTTGCGACAGTCTGGCGCCCGTCGTCACGTCGAGTGCGATGGCTGGGGCGACATTCGCCAAGTTGAGGTGACGGCTCCAGGCGTCGATGCTGGAGCGGCTGTCAGGGTCGGGGTCGCTCGGTTGAAACGTCAAGCCTGGGTGGGCGACTGCGAAATGCGTGATGTGTTCGCCGCTCCCGCTCGCGATCTCGAGGACATGGCCGCGCTTGGGCAGGTGCGGGTTCAATGTCCTGAGGATAGCATCGCGGTTGCGGGCGGCTGACGGAGCGTAAAGGCGGGCGTCGTTGGTCATGCGCGGTGTTCGAAGACGGGAATGGGACCACGATCACAGCCGGCTCCGCCCCGCATCCTTCGCCCCCTCAAATCCGTGCCACCCGAATGTTATTCGTCGAGCCCTGCCGGCCGAACGGAATGCCCGCGACAATGACGATGCGCTCGCCTTCCTTGGCAAAGCCCTCCTCGACCGCGTGCGCCTTGGCGTGGTCGACCATCTCGTCGTAGGTCGCAAGTTCCTGCGTGACGACCCCATGCGAGCCCCACAGCAGCGCCAGCCGACGCGCCGTTGTCGTCGTCGGCGACAGCGACAGGATCGGCACCTTCGGCCGTTTGCGCGCAGCCCTGAGCGCCGTCGTACCGCTCGCCGTGTAAGCGACGATTGCCGCAGCACCGATCGCGTTCGCGATATCGGCCGCCGCCTCGGCCACGGCGTGCGGCGTGCTGTTGTCGGGTGTCGGCTGCAGCGCCTCGATGATCGAGCGGTAGAGCTTGTGGTCCTCGGTGTGGCTGATGATGCGGTCCATCATCGAGACGGCCTCGATCGGCCAGTCGCCGGACGCCGACTCGGCCGACAGCATCACGGCGTCCGCGCTGTCGTAGATCGCGGTCGCGACGTCGGACGCTTCCGCGCGCGTCGGCGACGGCGACTTGATCATCGTCTCGAGCATCTGCGTCGCGATCACCACCGGCTTGCCCGCATGGCGGCACATCCGCACGATCTCCTTCTGGCGGCCCGGCACGTCCTCCGGCGGGATCTCCACGCCCAGGTCGCCTCGCGCCACCATCACCGCATCGACCAGCGCGATGATGTCCTCCATGTGGTTGAGCGCCGCCGGCTTTTCGATCTTGGCCATGATGCCGGCGCGGCCCTTGATCAGCCCCTGTGCCTCGATCACGTCGGACGGCCGCTGCACGAACGACAAGGCCACCCAGTCGACGCCCATGTCGAGCCCGAACGCCAGGTCCTCGCGGTCCTTCGGCGTCAGCGGCGAGATCGGCAGGTCCGTCTGCGGCAGGTTCACGCCTTTGCGGTCCGACAGCATGCCGCCAACCACGATCTTCGCTTCGATGAAGTCCTTGCCGCAGCTTAAGGCCTCGAGCTGCAGCTTGCCGTCGTCGATCATGATGCGATGCCCCGGCATCATGTTCTCGAACACCTCCGGGTGCGGCAGCGCCACCGCCGTCGCATCGCCTGGCTCCCGGTCGAGTCGGAACAAAATCCGCTCCCCGGTCTTGATCTGCACCGGCCCGGCCCGAAGCGTACCGATGCGAATCTTCGGGCCCTGCAGGTCCTGCAGAATGCCGATCGGCCGCTTGACGTCGGCCTCGATGGCGCGGATCGCGTCGAGCCGCTTCTTATGGTCGGCCTGGCTGCCATGGCTGAAGTTCAGGCGGAACACGTCCGCGCCCGCCTCGTACAGCCGCCGGATCATGGCCGGATCGGAGCTCGCTGGCCCGAGCGTTGCGATGATCCGGGCCTTGCGGTTGCGGCGCATGTTGCTCTCGTTCGATTGTAGGTCGGGTAGAGCTCTGCACTCGGCGCAGACCCGACATGTCGCGGCACGGAGTGTCGGGTCTCGGCCGAAGTGCAGCCGGCCTTCTACCCGACCTAGGAGGCGAATACCATGGTCGCGCCCAGAAATCGTCGCCTTCGACCTGTCTCGATCGCTCGGCGACAGTACCGATTGTTGGCCCGTTTCACCCGAAGCAGGCTATAAGCAGCAGGCCACATCCGCCGCGGATTGCGAGCACCGGAAACCAGGAGGGACCATGTCCAAAGGTCAACAGAAGTCGAATCGAGAAGTCCGCAAACCAAAAAAGGAAGCAGCCGCCAAGTCGTCGGGAGCGCCGCCGTCGTATCTGAACTCGGTGATCCGCAAGCCGGCCGCCGATACCCCCAAGCGCAAGAAGTAGGCTCGGGTTGGGGCCCTCAGCCTGTCTCGACCGGCAGGCTCTCATCCTTGGCCCATTCGCTCATCGACGCGTCGTAGACGGTGATGTCGTCGTAGCCGAGCTGGTGCAGCAGGAACGCGTCGAGCGTCGCAGCGATCCCGCCGCCGCAGTAGATGACGATCCGCTTGGATTTGTCGGCGCCGACCCCGGCGAATGTCCGGGCCACGGCATCGGGCGGCAGCACCTCGAGCGTTTTCGTCAACAGCGCCGCCGCTGGCACGTTGACCGAGCCCGGAATGCGACCCGGGCGGCCATAGCGATCGCTGGCGCCGCTGTGCAGTTCTGGCGCCAGCGCGTTGATCGTGCATACATGCCTGTCGCCGATCGCCGCCGCCACCGCCTCCTTCCCGACGAACAGGCCCGGACGCGGCTTCGGCGTCAGCTTGGCCGGCGCGTAGGTGGTGGCTTTCGTCTCCAGCGGCCGGGTCTCGGCTTGCCACTTGTCGAAGCCGCCATCGAGGATCGCCGCGTTGTCGAAGCCGACGGCACGCAGCATCCACCACACGCGCGTCGCCCACTGGATGCTTTTGCGGGAATAGAGCACGACCCGGGTGTCGTCGCCGATGCCCTTCGCTGCGAACCGCCGCGCCAGATCTTCGATCGCCGGCATCATGAAGTTCGTCGGCTTCGAGGTATCCGACAGCTCGCCTTGCAGGTCGAGGAACCCCGTGCCCGGGATGTGGCCCTTGTCATAGTCGGCCCGCCCGCTCTCGACGCGATAGGGCCGCCCAGTGCCCGACTCGTAGATCAGGTACGTCGTGCAATCGAACACGCGCAGTTTCGGATCGGCGAGATTGGCGGCGAGCCACTCGGTTTTGACGAGCGCCTTGGGGTCGCGATAGGTCGGCATGTCAGGCTCCTCTTCGCATCACGTCAAAAGCCCGCGCTCCTTGAGCACGGCCTCGGCAACCTTGAAGGCCTCGATGGTCGCGGGGATGCCGCAGTAGGCGACCGTCTGATACAGCACCTCCTGGATCTCCTCGACCGTGCAGCCGTTGTTGATCGCCGAATTCACATGCAGACGCAGCTCCTCGGGCTTGCCCAGCGCCGTCAGCATCGCCATGCACAACATGCTGCGCACCTTCAGCGGCAATCCCGGCCGCGACCAGATATCCCCGAACGCATAGGTCTCCGAGAACTGCCGCAGCGGCCGGTTGAAGTCGTTGGTCGAGGCGTCGCGCCGTGCCAGATACTCTGTGCCGATCACTTGGGCCAGCAGATCGCGCCCGCGCTTCCTTTGGTCTTCGATGTCCATGGGATGCTCTCTCATACCTCGACGAACTTGAAACCGTCGCCCCAACGCGTGACGCGCCCCGTCGACGGCGACGGGAAGTGCGCCGTGCACAGCAAGGTCGAGGAATCGCAGATCTCGCCGAACAGCTTGCGCCGCGATTGCCCGGCAGCCTCAGAGTTCCAATCCACCATCATGCCGAGCTCGGGATAGCGCATCTGCAGCGGCGAATGCACCATGTCCCCGGTGATCACGCAGTCATGGCCCTTGGCGCCGAGCCGGACCGAGAAATGGTCGATGGTGTGCCCCGGCGTCGGAATGAAGTGCATCTGGTCGTCGACCACGTGACTGCTCGATACGAGATCGGCGCGATTGGCGGCAACCACCGGCAATACGCTATCCGTGATCCACGCGCAGGCGGCGGGATCCTTGGCGTGGCGATCCGACCAGAAGGCAAACTCCCGATCCGAGAACAGGTATCGCGCTTTCGGGAACGTCGGCACCCAGCGGCCACCTTCGAGCTTGGTGTTCCACCCCGTGTGATCGACATGCAGATGCGTGCACATCACGAAATCGATATCCGCGAACGTGAGCCCCACCGCCTTCAGCCCGTTCTCGTAGGCCTTCGACTTCATCATGTGCCAGAACGGCCGGTGCGGACGCGGCTTGTCGTTACCGACGCAGCTATCGACCAGGATGTTGTGGTGTTTGGTCTGGATCAGATAACTCTGGATGCACAGCACCATCTTGCCCGTCACGGGATCGTGGAACTTCGGCTTCAGCCACGCCTCGTTCTCGGCCAGCATCTCCTTCGTCAGCTTTGGGAAGAAGGTCAGCGGATCAAACAGCGGCGCCTCCATCTCGATGATCCGATGGATGCGCGCGTTGCCAAGCGTGAGGTGGGGCGTCATGAGTGTCTCCGTCCAGATCGCGACCATTCAGCACCGCCGCAACCTGAAGGGCAATCGCAAAAGACGCATCGCACGGTGGCGCCATCGACAACTTTGCATTGCAACACACCATCGTCAGGAAGGTTACATGGAACAGCCTTTCGGAGGCGCCAATTCCTGCTAGGCTTGCCCCGTCAAGTAGAACGAGCGCATTCGGAGGATCGACGATGCTCGCACGACGCTCACTGGTCTCACTCCTCGGTGCCGGAGTCCTGGCACTCTCGGGCCTGCCCGCAGCGGCCCAGAACCCAGCCGCCGATTGGCCCAATAAGACGGTCCGGTTGATTGTCAATTTCGCGCCCGGCGGCTCGGCCGACAACACGGCAAGGCCCTTTGCCGAGCGCCTGACCAGGTTGCTCGGCCAGCAGTTCGTGATCGAGAACCGCGGCGGCGCAACTGGCGCACTCGGCATCGAGGCCGTCACCAAAGCCGCACCCGACGGCTACACATATGCATTGACGCCGTCGATCAGCCTGGTGCTGCTGCCGCACATCCGTAAGACGCCGTACGATCCGCTGAAGGATCTGGTGCCGGTCTCGATCATCTCGGATGGCACGCTCCTGGTCGCCGTGCACCCCTCGATCCCCGTGAAGTCGATCAAGGAGCTCATCGCCCACGCCAAAGCAAATCCGGGCAAGCTCAGCTGGGGCACCGCAGGCGTCGGCTCGTTCGGCCACATCCTGGCCGAGTCGATGAAATTGGTCAGCGGCGTCGACATCCTGCACGTGCCGTATCGCGGCGGTGGTGAGTCGCTCGCCGATTTCCTCGCCGGCGTGCATCACATCCATGCCGATCCCAATACCTTCCCGCATATTGCAGCCGGCAAGGCCAACCTCCTCGCCGTGCTCGATCGCAATCGCCATCCCGACTATCCGAACGTGCCGCTGCTCAAAGAGGAGATCCCCGAGCTCGACTACACCGTCTGGTTCGGCGTCTATGGCCCGGCCGGCACGCCGCCGGCTATCGCCAAGAAGTTCGCCGACGCCCTCGGCAAAATCTCGCAAGAGGACAAGGAACTCACGACGATCCTGCGTAAGGCCGCGCTGGTGCCGCACGGCAGCACACCCGAGGTGCTGGCCGAGACGACCAAGAAGGACTTCGAGAAGTACGGCGTGATCATCAAGAAGCTCAACATCAAGGCCGAGTGAGTTCCGATGTA
The DNA here is from genome assembly GCA_031418955.1 of Hyphomicrobiales bacterium. GTDB lineage: Bacteria > Pseudomonadota > Alphaproteobacteria > Rhizobiales > Hyphomicrobiaceae. The sequence goes on from JANOJW010000151.1 coordinate 11,658, forward strand.
CTTCGTACACCTTAGATCCATGAAACGATGCGATCGTTGAACTTGCAGCGTATTCTGGATCGATTTTCAGGAGAGCACTGGCGACAGCGGACGACTGCGTCCGCTACACGCTCCTGAACGTGCCCCTAATCTTCTCCCTTCCCCCTTTTGACGGGGGAAGGGCCGGGGATGGGGGTGGTGCACGAGCGTTCCAGCTGACCTTCCCCGCTGCAGGAGTTCCCCATGACCACCTTCGTCCTCGTTCACGGCGCCTACCAGGGCGGCTGGATCTGGAAGCCCGTCGCGGAACGGCTGCGCAAGGCAGGACACGACGTCCACACCCCGACGCTCGACGGCTGCGCCGAGCGCACGGCCGGGCTGCGCCCCGGTATCACCACCGAGACGCACGCCGACGAGATCGTCGAACTCATGCGTTTCTACGACCTCTCCGACGTGGTGATCGCCGGCACCTCGTCAGGCGGCATGGTCATGGCGCGGGTGGCGGAAACGGCGCCCGAACGCATCGCCCGCGTTGTCTTCGCCGATGCACTGGCGCTGCTCGACGGCGAGCGAATCATCGATATCGTCAAGCAGCCGGCCAAGGTGACGACGGCGATCGCCCGAGGTCCCGATCGTCAGGACGCCCACGACCGCCTGTTCGCCGGCCTCGATCCGGCCGTTCGTACCTGGGCCGCCGACCGCATCAGGCTGCACCCGATCGGTGTGTTCAACGAGCCGGTGAAACTGCCGAAATTCTGGACCATGCCGTGGCAGGCGTCGGTGCTCTATTGCAATCAGGCGCCCAACCCGGGCGAAGCTCACATCAAGCGCGCCGCCGACAAGCTCAAAGCCAAGTACCACGTCATCGCAACAGGGCATTATCCGATGCTCTCCACGCCCGACCAGCTGACCAAGATTCTCACAGAAGGGTGAGGCGATCGGCGCCCTCCCCAACACCCACGCAAAATCGCTACGGAGAACTCCCCCATGGATCTCGGCTTGAAAGGCAAGCGGGTGCTCGTCACCGGCGGCTCGAAGGGCATCGGCGCCTCGCTCGGCCACGCGTTCGCCGCCGAAGGGGCGAACGTCATTCTCGTCTCGCGCTCGGCCGACGCTCTCAAGGTCACGGCCGATGCGATCCGCTCGCGCCATCAGGTGCAGGTCGAGACGCATGCCGCCGACCTGGCTAAGGGCGACGAGCGCGAAGCGACCATGAAGCGGTTCCCCAACATCGACATCCTGTGCAACAACGCCGGCGCCATTCCGGGCGGCACCATCTTCGACCTCAGCATGGAAAAATGGATCGAGGCCTGGCAGCTCAAGGTGTTCGGCTACGTCCACATGACCAAGCTCGCTCTCGAACAGATGAAGCCGCGCAAATCCGGCATCGTCGTCAACATCATCGGCATGGCCGGCCCCAACGTGCGCTACGACTACGTCTGCGGCTCGACCGGCAACGCGGGCCTCAATGCCTTCACCAAGGCGGTCGGCTCGCGCACCCCCGACTACGGCGTGCGCGTGTTCGGCATCAATCCCGCGGCCACCCGCACCGATCGCATCATGACGCTGTCCAAGGCCCGCGCGAAAACGACTTTCGGCGACGAGAACCGCTGGGAAGAGGTGCTCGGCGATCTCCCCTTCGGCCGCCTGAAGGAGCCTGACGAGGTCGCAGCTCTCGCCGTGATGCTGTGCGGCCCGCAGGTCCAATACCTCTCCGGCGCCATGATCGACATGGACGGCGGCCACATGTTCAGGAAGTGAGTGCCTCGCTGCCTTCGCATTACCTTGCGGTTGTCATCCTCGGGCTTGTCCCGAGGACCCATTGCACCGCTTGCTCAAGACGAGAGATTGGAGAGCGCAGGTAGCCGAGAATGCCCGTTCCAGATGTAATCGCAGCATCTCGGTGATCACCGGACACGATTGAGATTGCTGCGCCATAGGTCCTCGGGCCGGAGCCCGAGGATGACAACATTTTGGCTGTGCC